>CANRCI010000026.1 GCA_947629075.1 uncultured Bacilli bacterium
TTTATCAAGTACCTTAAACTCTTGTATTTACTTACCAAAATAGTCATTTCTTCTATTTTTGGATTTAACCGATACCACCATGACCGGCATCAATTACCACAGCTTTTATTCTATCATAACTTCTATATTCCAAATTATTCACTCCTTTATTATAATGTATGACATTATAAAAATGTTGTCCTTTAAAATTGATTTATAGTATTCAAATTTATCTTTACCAATAATAGCAAATAAAAAAGACTACCCTCTCGGATAGTCTTTTAATTATTATTTAGAAATTTTTACATTCTTTACTGAACTCCATGAAGAATAGTAATTTACTTTAGATACAGTTTTATAAGTTCTCATACGAACATAATATTTCTTATTCTTAGTTAACTTAGAAATATTAACAGATGTTGTACCATTTTTCTTAACTGTAACTGATTTAACATCCTTCTTAAAGTTCTTATCTGTAGAGTATTGAATTTGATATCCAGTAACAGCAGTATTCTTAGACCATTTAACTGTCATCTTTTTACCTTTAGCATTAGTTAATTTAGAAATATTAACTTTAGGTGGATTAACAGTTACTGTGATATTCTTAGTAGCTTTGTTATATCCAGTAGTAGCATTAGCTGTAATAGTTATTGTTGCTTTTCCGATATAACCTTTCTTGATTGTTACCTTACCACTACTATTTACTGTAATATTCTTATTATTACTCTTATAAGTAAGTTTAGCATTATCATTTCGCTTTGCTCCAATTGAGAAGCTTTGATCCTTCTTATTGTATGTCTTAGTAAAGTTAGAAGCTGTAATGCTATTATTTCTCTTATTTACTGTAACAGTTACTTGCTTATATGCAGAATTGTAAGCTTCATTAGAATCTGCTGAAATAGTTATTGTTGCTTTTCCAACATATCCTTTCTTAATTGTTACATTACCGTTATGATCTACTGTAACGTTACTATTATTACTTGAGTAATTTAATTTTGCGTTTCCAGTTTGCTTTGCTCCTAAACCAAATGTTTGATTAGATCCGGAATAAGTCTTAGTTACATTTGATGCAGTAATTTGATTACTCAACTTATTAACATTTACTACAACAGATTTTGTAGTCTTTTTATAATCAGCTGTTTCATTAGCAGTTACTGTTATTGTAGCAGCTCCAGTATATCCAGCTTTAACGGTTACTTTACCATTGCCATCAACTGAAACTCCACTGTTATTACTACTATAAGTTAATTTAGCATTACCAAGTGATGAAGCATTTATAGAAGCAATTTGTGCATTTTGAGAATAATTTTTAGTAATATTTTGAGCTGTAATTATATTATCAGCTTTAACTATTTTAAATTCTCTAACTACTGTACCAGAAAATCCAATCTTACCAGTAATTTCAACAGTAGCTGTACCAACCTCAACATTGTTTTTATAAGTTACTGTGTAATCAGCATTTTCTTTTAATTTTCTAGTACCATAATAAACCGTTACTGTTGGTTTCTTTGCTTTACCATCATATGTATAACTTGTAGCTCCAACAGTGATTCTTGTTTTATTGATGTCAGTTGCACAACCATTGTAAGCAGTTAATGTTTCAGTAGTTTTATTTCCTACTGGATCTGTTACAACGATAGTTTTGATTGGACTATCAACAAGTGGCATTACGAATTCTTTAAGAGTACCTGTATCCTTCTTGAAGTCTCTAATCTTAACATCATTTACTGTTACTTCAGAAACACCTATATTATCGGTAACTGTAATTATTGGCATTGAACAATATACTTTACCTTTTTCATATCCACTAATTTTTGGTGGTTCATTATCTTCAACATAGACAATCTTCATATATCTATAAGTACTACTAAAAGTTCTGAAATAATCCCCCGTCATCTTTTCAGGGAATCTAAGTGATGGTAATTGTTCAGCAGTACGAGCAGCTTCAATATAGTAACTACCATTTTCAAGATTTACTCTCTTTGAAAATACTACTTTAGGTCCTAATGCTTCAAACTTAGCTCCATTTTGGATAGTTACATTATTACCAAATACGGCATAACCATCAACATCTTTATCATTTGCTACGGTTCTACCTTTAATTGAAATATAGGTATTAGTGTCTTTTCCAAATAATAAGCTTCCGCCTTCTCTTCTGTTAACGACACCGTTACCAATACCGGTTAATACTAACTTAGCATTACCATCAATGACCATTTTATCAGCAGCTGCATCAATTACAGCAACTTTTCTTGATTTAGATTCAAGTTTATAAGTACCACCATTAATACTTAAATCGCCAGTGGCCTTAAGTGTATCAAGTGTACTTATTAAATTAATGTATGAATTACTAATAGTTAATTTACCATTACCATCTTTGTAAAGTCCATTAGCACTAATTCCGTATTCGCTTCCTAACTTTCCATCGTTCTTGATTGCTGATGAATTGATAGTAACGTTAGAACCAGCAATGGCACTTCTACCTTTTCTAATATTTAATTTAGAATTTTCAATTTTTATACCACCAACAGACTCAATAACACCTTTATTAGCAGCAAACTTAGAATCTATTTCTCCAAGCATTTCAGCATCAATTTTAGCATGATTACTAATATTTAATCCGTCAGCAGCAATTATTGATGAATCACCAGCAACGATTTTATATACACCACCATTGATATTTAGTGTATGGTTACAAGAAATACCATAAACCTTACTGTTTATCGTCATCGTTACACCACTTTCAATGGTAGCTTCACTCCAAAGGTTAACACCATGAGTAGAATCAATAACAAGATGACCATTACCAGTAATAACGGTTTCTTTTACATAATTGGAAATCAAACCATCTTTATATTCAGTACCACTATAACCTTTAATCTTATTATCATCACCTTGAACAACAAGCGTTACTTTTGATTGACGAGGTTTCTCACCACATTTAAAAGAACCATCTTGACATCCTTTATCAGCAACGTCGTAAGGTAAGATTAAAGCTTTAGCTTTAAGATTCTTAATAGTTATGGTGTAGTCATCACCAGTTTTTGTAAATTCCCAACCTTTGCTTTCTAGGTCACCGTACTTACTAACACCATTTTCAAATGTGTATGTTTTATCGATGTCAGAAAGGTCTACTTCAACGTATCCTTCTTCTGCTTCAATGACATCAACTTTTCCAGTACCTGTAAGCTTAAACAAAACTGTCATTGCAAGTAGTAACACAATTGCACATATTGTTTTCTTGAAAAAATTTGCATGTTTTTGTAATTTTTTCATTCTCTCACTCCATTCCTTTTTTATTTGTCTTCATTATATATTAAAACCCAGATTTTGTCAACAAAATTCACTTTGTGTAAATTACCAATTTTTAGGTATAAATAAGGCTCTTTTCAAATTTCTATTCCTTAACTATTCAAAACATATTTTGTCAAAATGAATTGTAAAATTTTGTTCATTTACAAATTCTTTATTTTGACCACATCACCACTACTTCTTTTTACTTACTTCTTTGTAGTATTCCAAGCCTTTTTTATACTCTTCTTTGGTTCTTTTTTGCTTATCTGTTAACTTGTTTTCATAATTATGAATTTTCATATAAATCACCCTATTATAAGGTATTCATATTACTCACTTTTATTTAATACTTTTTCGAAATCATCTTCACTCCAAATAGTGATTCCCAAATTAACTGCCTTATCATATTTACTACCAGGATTAGCTCCGACAATGACCACACTGGTCTTCTTACTAACTGAGGAAGATGTCTTTCCACCCAATAACTCTATTTTTTCTTCAATCTCATCACGTTTATATTTTTCAAGCGTTCCAGTTATAACGAAAGTTTTATTGTAGAAATCCTCATTAATATCGACCTTTGGCCCAGTATAAACTGTATTTATCCCTAACTCCTTTAAATTAGCAATCTGTTTTTTATTGTAGTCAATACTAAAGAAATCGATTAAGCTTTTAGCAATTATATTACCGATATCTTCGATTTCATTCAACTCATCAAAATTAGCTTTCATCAAATTGTCCAGCGTTTCGTAATGCATCGCCAAAACCTTCGCCGTTTTTTCACCAACATTAGGAATACCCAAAGCAAAGATTAATCGCTCAACTGAATTGTTCTTACTATTTTCAATCGCTTCCAATAAATTGGCAATACTCTTATCTCCAAATCCTTCTAATTCAATTAAATCCTTCTGATGGTTCTTAAGATTATAGATATCAGTAAAACTTTTGATAAACCCCATATTGTAAAAATCTTCAATAATCCTGTCCCCCAAACCATCAATATTCATAGCTTTTCTACTGACAAAGTGAACTAATCCCTCTATCTTTCTAGCATCACAATTAGGGTTTAAACAGTAGTAATCGACTTGATCTTTTTTCTTCATCAACGCTTCACCACAAATCGGACAAAACTTGATCATTTCAAAATCTTTTTCTTCGCCCGTTCTTCGCTCCGGAAGAGATCTCACGACTTCAGGAATGACATCAGCAGCTTTTCTAATCGCAACTACATCCCCTATTTTTAAATCTTTTTCGATAACATAATCTTCATTGTGAAGGGTCGCTCGGCGAATGGTCGATCCTTGAACAATTACTGGATCCAAAACAGCATTGGGCGTAATTTGACCAGTTCTTCCAACCGTAAAGACGATATCGCGAAGTTTAGTTAAAACCTCTTTAGCTGGAAACTTATAAGCCGTTGCCCATTTTGGATATTTAGCAGTAAATCCCAATCTTCTCTGGGCTGCAATACTGTTCAACTTAATGACAATTCCATCGATCTCGTAAGGTAATTCATCACGAGTAGCCGTTTTTTCATCAATAAATTGCAACAATTCATCAATAGAGTAAACCAATTTATTATTAGGATTAATTCTAAACCCCAAATCTTTCATAAACTGCAAAGCTTCTGAATGCGTAGCAATACCATAGTCTTCAGGATTTGGCAAATGATATATCCAGCATTCTAATTTTCTCGAAGCCGCTACTTTAGAATCCAATTGTCTAATTGAACCAGCCGCAGCATTTCTAGGATTTTGAAAAGGCTGTTCACCATTCTTAACGTGTTCCTCATTCAACTTTTCAAAAACCTTCTTGCTCATATATATCTCACCGCGAACCTCAATATCGATTTCGCGATCTAGCTTAAGGGGAATCGTCTTAATGGTTTTAACGTTATTAGTTATATCCTCACCAATTACTCCATCACCACGAGTTGCCCCACGAACTAATCTTCCCTTTTCATATTGCAAAGAAACGCTAAGGCCATCAATCTTTAATTCACACACGTAACTAGGATTAGCTACATTTTCCTTTTTTATACGACTATCAAAGTTCACAATCTCACTTTCATTAAAGACATTGGACAATGAAAGCATCGGGATTTTATGTTCAACTTTTTCAAATCCCTCTAAAATTTTTCCACCTGCTCGTTGGGTTGGTGAATCTTCTCTTCGAAGAGAGGGATTAGCTATTTCTAATTCGAACAACTCTCTTAGATAGCTATCGTATTCTTGGTCAGTTATAGTCGGGTTATCCAATGTGTGATAATTATAATCTGCTTCATTAATTATTTTTATTAACTCTTCATATCTATCTTCCATGTCACATCTCCTCGGATAAATTTAACTATTTATATTATTTCCACAAATTCTGTGGATAAACTTCGTCCGCAATCATTTCTTCAATAGCTTTTACTACTGATTCTTTATCTTCTTTATAAGTAACACCATACCATTTAGCAGTAGTTGGTACCACTTTTACTTTCATATTTTCTCTTTCCATCTTCTCGAAAACAGATTCTGGAATTAAGTATTCACACTTTTCAATATTATCTTTATTCTTATTTAAGAATTCATCGAAATTGTCCTTTAAGTAATCTAAAATATCTGGCATAAAGACGAAAAAGTTCATCGATACAGTAGCATCTCTATCGACTTCAAAAGCAGGACTACCATCTAGAGGACTAGCAGTAATTACACCATCTTTTTCCTCTACTTCACTTTCAGTAATCGTCTTTAAGAAAGTTCCTTCCGTACTACATACTCCTCTTTTTACTGCCCCATTTTCAGTTAAAGTATTGGCAACTTTATAACCGATAATCGCATATTCTTTTTTATTTTCTCTTTCGCGTTCATCGATGTATTGACTAGCTTTTTCAAAGGCATCATATCCGTAATAATCATCAGCATTTATTACAGCAAAATCTTCTTTTACTACTCCTTCGCAACACATAATCGCATGTGACGTTCCCCATGGTTTTACACGATTCTCTGGAACTTCAAATCCCTCTGGAACATTATCCAACTTTTGAAATACGTATTCCACATCAATATGATTTTCGATTCTACTTCCCACTGTCTCTCTGAATAAATCATAATTTTCTTCTTTAATAATAAATACCACTTTATTGAACCCAGCCTTAATCGCATCATATATCGAATAATCGATAATAAATTCTCCATTTGGTCCGACTGGTTCAGTCTGCTTTAATCCTCCAAACCTACTACCCATACCGGCAGCCATAATAACTAATGTCTTTTTTTTCATATCTCTCAACCTTTCATCTTCAATTATTACAAACGTTTTTCTAAACGAAATAATCTTCTAAACTTTCTGTAAGCTCTTATGATTTTTCATAAGTTTCCTAATTCCATATGGATGTTTAAAGGCGACACTTACCAAAGTATTAGTAACTTCGACAACCTTCCCTGCTCCGAAATTGTCATGATATACATAATCACCAACTTTAAAGTCGATTTCTTCACTACGGAGATATTCTTTTTTATCTATTTTTTCTTCTCTTTCTTCATCTTTAAAATTCTTCTCTAGCAGTTCATCATCTATTTCACTGATAAAACGACTTGCCGGATTAGCCTGTTCTTTACCAAAAAGAGTACGCATGCGCGTATTGATCAAATATAATTTTTCTTTAGCTCGCGTTATTGCCACATAACAAAGTCTTCGCTCCTCTTCGAGTTCAGAATTATCCATCAGTGAATTGATATGTGGGAATATTCCTTCTTCTAGACCAGTTACAAAAACATAATCAAACTCTAACCCTTTAACAGAGTGAACAGTCATCAAACTGACCTGATTATTATCATCTTTATATTCACTAGTATCGGTTAAAAGAGAAATTTCCAACAAGAAATCTTCAAGCGATATTACCCCATCGCGTTCTTCAAAATTTTTAGTGATCGATTTAAACTCTTCTAAGTTTTCTAATCTTATATCAGCTTCTAGCGTTTTCTCCTCCTGATATTCTTGTTTAATACCAGTAACCTCTAAAATTTTATCGACTAACTCAGTTAGAGTCATATCTTCAGATAAACTCTTTAAACTTTCGATCATGCGCTTAAAGTCTTTTTCTTTTCCTCCATCGATAGCTTCATACATACTTATTCCTAAAGAATCAGCTTTTTCAGCTAAATTATTTATCGTCTTTAACCCTATTCCTCTTTTAGGAACATTTATTATCCTAGTCAAACTGACATTATCTTTTTCATTATGGATAAGTCGTAAATACGCCAGTAAATCTTTTATTTCTTTACGACTATAAAAGCCAGTTCCTCCAACTATTTTATACGGAATGTTTTCTTTTAAAAATTCTTCCTCTAAAACGTGAGACTGGGCATTGGTTCGATATATTACAGCCATATCTTCATAATTCTTACCCATCGATGCCAATTTCTTGATTTCACGAATCACATAAAAAGCCTCGTCTTTTTCATTAAAAGCACGGAAATAAGATATCTTTTCTCCTTCGCCCTTAGTCGACCAAAGATTTTTATCTTTTCTCTCTTTATTATTTCTAATGACACAATTGGCAGCATTTAAAATGGTCGATGTCGAACGATAATTCTGTTCCAATTTAATAATTTTGGCATTCTGATAATCTTTTTCAAAATTCAATATGTTCCTGTAATTAGCTCCACGGAAACTGTAAATCGATTGATCGTTATCACCGACACAACAAATATTTTTATACTTAGCACTGATCATCTTAGTAAGAATGTACTGTGCTTCATTAGTATCTTGATACTCGTCGATTAATATATACTTAAAACGTTCTTGATACTTTTGCAGAATTGAGGGATGCTCACGAAATAACTTAATCGGTAAAACCAACAAATCGTCAAAATCGACCGCATTATTTTTCTTTAACATCGTCTCATAGCGCTTATAAACCCTGAGAACCACTTTTTCAAAATCACTGATCGCATATTTTTCATAACTATCAGGTGACATTATTTCATTTTTACAACTACTTATCTTATTTCTTATCGCATTGGGATTGTATATCTTCGTATCTAAATCATACTCTTTAAGAATCTTTTTAACTATACTAGAAGAATCGTCACTATCCATAATTATAAAATTAGAAGTATACCCCAATTCTTTACAATTTTCTCGCAATATGCGAAGCCCAAACGAGTGGAAAGTTGATACTTGAGCAAACTTAGACAATTCTCCAATCATCTTATAAAGACGATCACTCATTTCACGAGCTGCTTTATTAGTAAATGTAATGGCTAAAATACTAGAAGGCGAGATTCCCAAATTTTCTACTAAATAAGCAATTTTAGTAGTTAGGACTCTAGTCTTTCCACTTCCAGCTCCTGCTAAGACAAGAAGAGGTCCTTCAGTCGTAGTTACTGCTTCTTGTTGTTCTCTATTTAAATCATCTATCTTCATCATCTTACCTCTTTCTAAATCTATTATACAATATTTGGTACTATAAATAAATAAAACTGTGGCAAAATTTCTCGTTCCAGTGATAACACATTTCTACATAAAACGTATAATACACTGTAATTATTAGGAGGTAATTATGAAAAAGAAAATAATAAGTATTACATTTATCTTGATCATTTTCGCACTAGCCTGTGGCGTTCTATTTAACAATCGCAACAACAAAAAAGATTTGATCAAAGTAAAAGTTGCCGAAGTTGCTCACAGCATTTTTTATGCCCCACAATATGCTGCTATTTCGGAAGGTTTTTTTGAAGATGAAGGTTTAGATATCGAGTTATCACTTACACCAGGAGCCGATAAAGTTACAGCTTCCGTTTTATCAGGTGATGTCGACATCGCTTTTTGTGGTAGTGAAGCAACTATCTACGTCTACAACGGTGGCGAAAAAGACTACTTGAAAACTTTCGCACAACTAACGCAAAAAGATGGAAGCTTTATCGTCTCTCGTAAAAAAATCGATAATTTCACAGTCGATGATTTAAAAGGTAAATACATCATTGGTGGACGTATTGGTGGTATGCCAGAGATGACTTTGGAATGGTCTTTAAAAAAAGCTGGAATCGATCCTAAAAAAGATTTAACCATCGATACAAGTGTTAGCTTTGCTGCGATGGGTGGTGCATTTATCGGTGGTACCGGTGATTTTGTAGCACTATTTGATAATCTTGATTTAAAAGAAAATTACCTCGCAATAAAAAACTAATTTTGGGCAAGAAAAAAGATTAGCATTACTACTAATCCTTTATTCATTGATATCCATTCTACTTATTCCCTTATAAACCTTAGCTGCACCTTTATTACTTTCAGCTGTCGCACTAGTTAGTCTAGCACCCATAGCTTTCTCTTTATAATCATCGATTAATGAATAATCATTTTCACTATCTAACATAACCTTTTTATATATATTATACGAAGCCCAATTTTCTATTATAAACATGTGATCATCATTATTTTCTTTGTCAAAACCATTAACTACAGTAAATTTATTTTCAATCGCCAGACGACACACCTTAGCAATGAAGTAATTAGCTAATTCTCGTTCATCATTTCTATTTAATGTAGTATTGGCCATAAATTTAATTGATGGACCATTTAAAACTAAAGACTTCGTATTTTTCTCTTTTAAAGCCATTGATAATTTGTTGAAAACTTTAATTTTTTCATTTGGAGTTCGCTCTGAAAAATTAGAGATTTTTAATTCCGTATATAAGTTTTTATAACGTGATTTCTCAGTTAACTTTTCAAAAATTTCTAATGTATTACTAACACAGTCAAAGTATTCATCGACAAGTTCGATTCCATTTTCAACGAATTCATCTGCTTCATTTTCAGGCGTTTCTAATGGCTTTTCTTCAACTTGTTCAAGTACACCATCTCTATTGGTTACAACTAAATACTTTTCCTCACCATTTATTTTGATCTTTACTTGCTCTTCATCATTTAATGTTACGTATAAAACATTATCATTTAATTTATATTCCATATTCTCATCCCCCTTAAAGACTTTCACTATTCTAACACGGAGACATTTTGAAGTCAAATAAAAAGAAACTAGTAGTCATAGTTTCTAAGTACTTATCCCATTACCTCGCCACCGTTGTTGTGGATCACTTGACCCGTAACGTAACTCGAGTCATCAGAAGCTAAAAAGACAAAAGTTGGAGCAAGTTCATAAGGCATCGCCCCTCTAGCCATAGCAGCATTACTTCCTAGAGATGGAATTTTTTCTTTAACCCAACAAGCTGGTTGCAGTGGAGTCCAAAAGAATCCTGGAGCAATGGCGTTGACGCGGATGTTTTTCAGTGCCAAATTTCTAGCTAAAGCCCTAGTGAATCCGACGATTGCCCCTTTAGTTGTAACGTAATCAATCAATTGTGGATCACCATAAAAAGTAGTAACGGAACTTAGATTTATTATTGATGACCCAGCTTTTAAATGTGGCAAAACTTCTCTAGTCAAATAAAACATTCCGTAGATATTTACTTTCATTGTACGATCAAATTGTTCATCACTGATATCACCCAATTCATCTTGTTGAAACTGAACACCAGCATTGTTTACCAAAATATCGATGTGGCCAAAATTATTGAGTGCTACTTCAACAATCTTTTTACAAAAATTTTTATCAGCAATGTCACCAGCCATAACGATACATTCTCCACCGAGCGATTCGATATACTGTTTAGTCTCCATGGCATCGCGATGTTCGTTATAATAAGGAATTACTAACTTAGCTCCCTCTTTAGCAAAGGCTACTGCTGCTGCCCTGCCCAATCCACTATCACCACCAGTAATGATTGCAACTTTACCTTTTAGTTTTCCACTTCCTTTGTAGTTGACATTATCAAAGATTGGTCGTGGTTTCATCAAATATTCCATACCTGGTTGAACATTTTGTGATTGTTCTTTAGCTAAAATTTGATATTCTGTCGTCTTCAATCCCGTAGGATAGTAATAATTGTAGTACTGATTTCCATAATGGTAATCGTAATTCATAAAAACACCTCAATGTAATATATGAGTTTACTAAAAAATATTACTTTGAGATAAACAATAAATTAATTTTCCAAATCGATTGAGAAATAAATTTTATTAACTATATAGTCACCATTATTAATAATGGTAAAATTATATCTTCCTGGACCAGTTAAATAATCAGTGATATCACTTTTGTATTCACCATCGTAAATTACTCGATTTTCATAGGTTATTTCCATTGTACTTTTAGAAAGCTTTACTTCTTTTAAGGTTTCATTAGTGGCATTCACTCCACACGCTACTGCGACCATTTTCTTTTTGTCATTGTTAAAACACTCATATTCATGCAATTTGAAAATATATTTTTGATTTTCAACAATTGATGTATTTGAAGAATTACTGTCATCAAAAGCCCTTTCATCTCTTTGGACATAAAAAATTGGAATAACTGTTCTCTCATAATTCTGATAATATCCTATAGGTAACTCTTCCCCATTAATAGTAGCACTAAAATGATGCCAATGACCACGATTAAATTTTTTAGTTCCTTCAATACCAGATAAAAATAACCCTACAAATAGTAATACAACAGTTGTGACGAGAGTAACATAAGAAATAACGGTTACTCTTTTATCCAACTTATCCTTTTTGACATCCTTATCTAAAGTAACAATTTCTTCTTCTACTTCTTTCTTAATCGGTTCGTAATCATTCTTTATTTGCTCATTACTATGGTAATAGCGACTCTTCTTTTTTTCTGGATGCTTATCATAAAATGCTTCCGTCCCATTTACCATATCCCACTCACTAGTTGGAGGTGATAATAAAAGGATCAAAATGTAATTAATTACACAGTAAAGAATCGCCATTAAAATAGTTGCTTGGCTGAGAAGAACAGCCATTATTAAAAAGATTTGATTAACCGTTTTAAAATACACTAAAATGCTACTACGAAATCTAACATTCTCTTTAGCTAAAAGTTTAATGATAACTACCAAGTAAGTAATATCAAATATTAAAAAAATAAATGGATTAGCAATAAATTTAACAGCCAAATTCAAATTCATATCGCAATAAACACCAATGTATACATAAATCACATATGGAATGACATATAGACACTTCTTCAAAAACGTTTTCATTTTATCTCCTACTAATATCCCAGTTTTTCTACTCTTACAAGATATATTATACTATAGATATACCCGATAAACAAATACTTCAACTTTAATAGTATTAATGATAAACTAGATATGAGTTAATCGTTTACGAAAGGAGAATTACTTTGAAAAAATTTATCAAAAACATCCAAAAAGAATTTAAAAAATTAAGCAACTTTAAAAATACTTATCGACAAAGTGGTGGTGGTAGAGAGTACTTACTTTTAATCATTATTTTACTAGCAGCTTATTTTATTTTCATGTATCACGATATGCTGGATACAGTTGAAAACTCCATCATTTTTGCTAAATCGATATTTCATGGAAAATTGTTAAACTTCTACGATTTAAGTGTTGCTCAAACCCGAACTTTGTTCAGTGCCAATTACCACATTTTAATCTATGTAATATTTTCTATTTGGTTGATGCCAGGCTATTTAGTAGCTCATCTTTTAGGTAAAAACTTCCTATATTGGCCAATTGGACTTCTATATTCCAAAACTTTAATTATCATTGTTACCCTTATAGTTAGTTATCTAATATATAAAATAATTAAAATGTGTGGGATAAAGAAAGAAAAAGCAGTTTTTGCACCATTTATATTTTTAAGTAGTTTCTTAGTCTTTTTTCCAGTATTCATAACATCACAAATAGATATTTTCTCAATATTTTTTATGTTATTAGGATTAATTGCCTATTTAAAAAATAAAGATTTTTGGTTTATCATCTGTTTCATGATTGCAGCACCACTTAAAATGTTTGCAATTCTACTAGTTTTACCACTTATTCTATTGCGTTATAAGAATTTGTTTAAAGCTTCATTGTTGACCCTTTCTACTACAGCATTAATAATAATTGAAAAGCTTCTTTTTAGTGGTAGTGTCATCTATAAATATGCTTTATCATCACAGAGTTCAGCAGCCATTGGTGGATTATTAGGTTCTAATATTAAGCTTGGTAGACCACTGACTATATTTATCGTTCTATATCTATGTCTACTTGCTTACTGCTATATCTCTGACAGAAAGAACAATCAAAAATTAATCGTCTACATTCCCCTTTTCGTCTTTGGAACTTTCTTAGCCTTTTCTACTTTTAATGTCTATTGGATTTTATTAATGGCACCATTTTTAGTTATCAATATCTTTGTCAATAATAAATTTTTGAATTTCAATATTCTACTTGAAACCATTAATGGAATTGCTTATTTTTTATGGATTGCCGTAGGAGGAACATTCGTATTTAAAGATAACGCTCTTACTTCAAGATTATCACTTGCATATCTAAATTTAAATAGAGACCCTAATATTTTAAAATTCCAAAACACATATCAATTTTTTCAAAAATTAGATATAAATACTTATTATCCATTATTCTCTACTATTTTTGCTACCACTATCATTATCATTCTGTTCTTATCTTGTCCATTAATAAATTTTAAAACTAAAGTTAAAGAAGATGGTATAGAACATTGGATTTTATGGTTGAGACCAATTCTGTTAATCATGATGGTAGGACTTATTATGTACACTTACCACGCTACTACTAATCCTATAAGTTACAGCAATCTAGATAGAGAAAATTACTACGAAAAAGTTGATTTAATCAAATACGATGATCCACAAGAAATCATTCAACCAATTATGTTTGATAAAGATTTAGAATTAGATGAGTTAACTCTTAAGTTCCACAATACTGATGAGTATAGAAACAATTTATCATTACTTACCATTGAAATATGGAACAAAACTGAAGAAAAGAAAATTTTTGAAGAACAGATTGGGTGTACTGATATTGAAAACGATAAATTGCGATATATCAATTTAAAAGGTACCAAAGTAAATGATGATGATAAATATGAGATAAGATTATCGGGAATTAAAGGAATAAATCACAATAAAAATAGTGATAAACTATATACTTATTTTATTGAAGAACGTGATGATAGTCTAAAGAGAGTTATCATTGATGGCAATGAAGAGGATAAAACTTTATACTTTGCCATTAGATAGTGATTGATTCTACTTGACAAACACTTTTCCTAATAACGATGAAATAACTAGACTAAATACATTTTTTGTCTTCTCACAACATTTTTTACATCCATTATTTAAATATTGGTGCATTATTCCATCTTTGTTATAATGATAGAGAGGTGTATTATGAAAAAACTTAAAAATTTATTTCCTTTAGCATTAGCTATATTACTGGGGATCGTTTTGTTATATCCATTAACAAAAATGGGATTCATACCATTTATAATTATTTTATTAATCTGTTACGTAATAGCTTACAAACTAAAAATCAAAAACTTTCCCCTATTTTTATTTATATTTGCTCTTTTAATTAGACTGGTAACGATTACACTGATCAACCCACCAGTTATATCCGATTTTAAAATGATGTTAAATGCCTCACATAATTTGATGGCAGGTAACATAAAAGCAATCCACGATTCTACTTATTTTAGTTATTGGGGATATCAATTGGGACATGCGATATATCAATATGTATTTTTAAGCATCATAAATAACATTTACTTTTTGAAAGTACTAAATTGTCTATTCTCAAGTGGATCAATTGTCTTAATTTACTTA
>CANRCI010000027.1 GCA_947629075.1 uncultured Bacilli bacterium
GCCTTCAATCCAAATGGCATATTTAGTATGAATAATTGAATCTGTAACTTCAACTGTTGAACCATTACCTGATGAATTATATACAACGATTCCTGTACCATATTTTATAAATTCACTACTATTGTTCATATTACCATAATAAATTTTAACTTTAGATACATTAAGTTTTACATTTGATGATTGAACAGAAATATATTCGGGTTTTGCTTGATTGTTCTTATTAGTTTCACCTGTCATAGTTAAATCACTAATGTTGATATTTGTACCACCAGTTATTGTGATAGTTCCTTTAATAGTAGCTCCATTTCCAACAATTGTAACATCCTTATTAATTGTTAAATCACCAGTATAAGTTGTACCGCTTTTCAAAGTAATTGTAGAACAATTAGATAAATTATTATTACTACTTAAAGTAGTATTTTCGGCAGTACAAGTATCTTGTGCATACACATTTGGAATTACAACCATACTCATAACAAACAAAGTTATAAAAAGTAAGATTTTTTTCATTTTTTTCTCTCCCTTCTAATTTTTCGCTTTAATAAGCAAAATAATCTTACATTTTTATTATAAATGTTACCCCCCCCCACCTTGTCAATTTATTTCTGCAATATTATTGATTTTTTTGACTACATTTTTCATTTTTTTAATAATTCTAAATATAAAAACCTCTACACCATTTAAAGTGCGAGGCTTTATCAAAACTAATTTATGTGTCAATTTTACATTAAAATAAACTTAATTGACTAGATTCTGGTAAATCATCCAATATGTGCATAAGTCTCATCTTTTCGATTAAACTTTGGGATACTTTACCACGATTTTGTAAATCTTCAATACTTAAGAATGCTTTATTATTACGTTCTTCTACTATTTTTCTAGCAACCATTTCTCCTAGTCCATCAATTGCTCTAAACGGTGGAATAAGTTTGGTTCCATCTTCATTTAAAATAAAATTCCTAGCGTCACTCTTCTCTAAACTAATCGGCTCAAATTCTATTTTTCTAGCTGTTGCTTCTAGAGCTAACTCAAGAGTTGCTAAAACATTTGATTCCTTATTCGTAGCTTCATACCCTTTAAGTTTCAAATCCTCCATTTTATTTCTAATCGCGTCATATCCTTCAATCATCGTTTCAATGTCGAAATCATCAATTCTTACTGAGAATAATGAAGCATAGTAATAAAGAGGTTTGTATACCTTAAACCAAGCAATTCTTAAAGCACTCATTACATAAGCACAGGCATGAGCTTTAGGGAACATGTATTTGATCTTGTGACAAGATTCGATATACCAATCAGGAATATTTTTCTCGCGCATCAACTTTTCCCAAGTCTTCCAATTCTCTGGATCCTTACTAGCTCGTCCTTTTCTTACAAACTCCATTATTTTGAAAGCATCGATCGGTCTTAAACCGTGGTGCATCAAATAGACCATGATATCGTCACGACAACCGATAACTTCACTAAATGGAACGATATTGTTCTTGATCAATTCACTGGCATTACCGGCCCAAACGTCAGTACCATGAGATAGACCTGATATTTTTACAAGGCCAGAGAAAGTAGTCGGTTTCGATTCAACTAACATGTTAATTACGAATTTGGTTCCAAGTTCTGGAAGACCCAATGTTCCAGTTGGACACTGAATTTGATCTTCGGTTACTCCTAAAGCTTCACAAGAAGTTAAAAGACTTAAAACTTTTTTATCATCCATCGGAAGAGTTGTAACATCGATGCCCGATAAATCTTGAAGCATACGTAAAACGGTCGGATCATCGTGTCCTAGTATATCTAGTTTTAAGACATCTTGGTCAATGGCGTGGTAATCGAAGTGTGTAGTACGCCATTCGGCTTCCGTATCACCAGCTGGATATTGATATGGTGTAAAATCGTAAACATCCATATAGCCTGGAATTACGACAATACCACCGGGATGTTGACCAGTTGTTCTCTTGATACCGGTACACCCTGCTGCCAAACGTTCAATTTCCGCTTGTCGCATTTCAATTCCTTTATCCTCACAATAACCTTTGACAAAACCAAAGGCTGTCTTCTCAGCAACTGTACCAATGGTTCCAGCACGATAGACATTATCTTCTCCGAACAACACTTTAGTATAGGCATGGGCACTAGCTTGGTTATCTCCAGAAAAGTTAAGGTCGATATCTGGAACCTTATCAGCATTAAATCCTAGGAATGTTGCAAACGGCATATCTTGTCCTTCTTTTCCCATCTTGCTTCCACAGTTAGGGCACTCTTTATCAGGTAGATCATAACCACTCGAATAATCAGTACCAAGAGCTTTACCATCTATTTCAAAAATGCTAGTTTTACAGTTTCTGCATAAATAGTGAGCCGGAAGTGGATTAACTTCCGTAATTCCCATCATTGTTGCCACAAATGATGAACCTACGGAACCACGTGATCCAACTAAGTAACCTTCATCATTTGAGTGTTTAACTAACTTCTGAGCAATTAGATAGATAACGTCAAAGCCACCACCAATTACTCCCCCTAAAGTCTTCTTTAATTTTTTCTTTAGTTCTTCATCAGTAAGATCACTTTCTTTTTGTCTAATACTTTCTCTAACTAAATCTTTAACCGCATTATCACCTTGTAAAATGACTTCGTGAAGACGTTTATGACTTTCTTTTTCAAATTCTTCTTCGGATAAATTTTTACTTTCTAAATTTTCTTTGATAGCATTAAAGACACTATCACCATATAGCTCAGTTGCGATACGTTCTTCTATGTTATATGGAAGTGGATCTCCATACCAATCTTCAGCTCTAGTATAGACCAAATCGGTAACTGTCTCCACTGAATTTTCGATAACTGGAGAGAAAGGTACCCCACCAGTTTCGATAATTACTTCGATAATATCTACTTTATCAGCAATGAGATTAGTATTAGTTACAACGATTTCATAAGCCAAATCTTTACCTAAAAAGGCAAAATCATCAAGCATCTCATCCGTCGTTCTAAAATGCATACTAGGAATGTTAGTAATGTTATTACGGGCCAATGGATGACGACCACCACCTGGCACACGCTGATTGACGATAATTTCACGATATATTTTATCCTCAGCATTTAAATGATGGACATCCCCAGTCGCAACAATTATCTTACCAGCTTCTTTAGTAACTCTAACTACTTTTTCAATGTGTTCAAGTACTTCTTCTTTATTTCCAAAATCACTCATCTGAATCAAGTGATCATAACAAGAAGGTGGCTGAACTTCGACATAATCGTAAAACGATACGACATCGACCATCTCTTCATCAGATTTACTACGTGCTTCAATAAATACTTCTGATTCATAACAACCAGAACCGATTAATAATCCTTCACGATGTTCCTCTAAAACACTTCGTAAAATTCTAGCTGATCCTTTATAAAAATATTTAGTATTGGCAAAAGAGATAATCTTGAACAAATTCTTTAATCCCTTTTTATTTAATGCCAAAATGTTTACATGGTAACTTCTTCCATACTTGTATATCTCATCGGGATTGATTAAGTTATTTAACTCACTTACTTTTAAAATGTCACGGTTAGCCAGTTTTTGCATCATACGGTGGAATACTAAAGCTGTTCCTTCAGCATCGTAATCGGCACGATGATGATGATCTTCATCCCAAGGCACTTCATATCTTTTAACCAAAGCTGACAATGAATGTCTTGCGTATTCCGTATCTAGAAGTCGTGACAACTCTAAGGTATCGATAACTGTATTCTTAAATTCTCCTAGATTGTATTTATTATAGGCCATCTCTAAAAACGATACGTCAAACTTGGCATTGTGAGCAACCATCGGTAAATCTTCAAAATATTCAATGAATCGCTTAACTACATTTTCTTCATCATCGCAATCCTTAAGCATCGAATCGGTTATACCAGTAAGTTCAGTAATTTTAGTCGGTAAAGGACGATGAGGATTGATTAGTTCATTAAAGCGATCTAAGATTTCACCATTTTTTATCTTTACGGCACCAATTTCAATTATTTGGTCACCACCACCAGCATTGAATCCGGTCGTCTCAAAGTCAAAGACAACATAGGTATTATCTAGTAGTACAGAATCATTTTTACGCGTTACGACGTTTACTGTATCTTCGATCAACGTCAATTCACAACCGTAAATAGCTTTAAACTTATCTTTATCCTCTACTCCTTTGTTAAGTGCACAAATAGTATGGTAGACATCTGGAAAACTTTGACAACCATCGTGATCAGTTATAGCAATTGCTCGATGTCCCCATTTTTTAGCTTGATTGACCAAATCTTTAGCGTTAGTGATACCATCCATCTGACTCATTTGCGTATGAGCATGAAGTTCTACTCTCTTTTCTGAACTTTTATCAACACGACTTTCTTTAGTTTTTTCTATCTTGTTGATATCTCTAATGTTTAAAACAATTTCTCCACCGGAATAGCGATCAGCTTTAGTACTTCCTCGAAGTCTTACCCAAGTACCATTTTTAGTACTCTTTTTAATCGCATCAAATTCATCACTATCACGAATAAAAGCTTTACAATATATACTATCCGTATAATCAGTTACCTTTAAAGTCAATATCTTAAAAGCTTTAGAGGCTGGTTCAAATTCATCAACCCCAAAGATTTCTCCCTCGATAGTTACACTTTCTTCTTCACCGATAATACTTTTAATCGGTACACTCTCATCTTTTATAACACGCCCACGAATAGTATTTTCATCTATTTCTCTTTTTTCATATTTTTTAAATGGTCTTTGATTATTAATTTCTTTTTTTACTTCTTCTTTCGGTGGTGTTATTTTAGTTACATCAACATTTTTAGAAGATTCAATTTCTTCTAAAACATCACTTCTTTTATTTTCATTTAAGACAGTCGTAATATTAGGATTATACCCAAACAATTCCATTATATTATTTAAGTCTTTAATGAATTCCATTACTTGTCTTTCTTCTGCTTTATTGATAACTTCGACAAAATATTGTTCATTTTCATTTACTAGGCGATCACTAAAAACATCGATAATGGGATTGTTCTTCTTAATTATTTCGATGGCATTATTAAAGTATTCTTTAAAGTATTGGTTATTTTTTTCTTTAACCTCAATCTTTAAACGCATTTCAATCCCGTTAAAAAATTCTAAAAATTTCTCGCATAGTAACTTATAAAGTTCTGGCGATATAGTATTATCGTTTTTAATAACTACTAATACTTTATTTTTAGAATCGTTTACTTTAGCAACGATGTTGGCATTATGAAATTCTTCATAATATTTATCATCAATATTTAGTTTATTTAAAATGTTTCTTAGTACTTCATTCATAATTACCCCCAAGTAATGCTTAATAGTCTTAATTATTTAATTTTGTAATATATTTTTGATGTTTACAACAGAAGTCGATAAACCCGAATAGATCCACTTTACGAAGTCCTTTTTCAATTCGGTACTTATCGATATCAAATGGTATTTTATCGCGCATCATATAGCTTACTAAATCTTCTTTATCGCATCCCAAATACATTAACCAATAAGGATACAACTGACGTTTTAACGATTTCAAAGCTTTGAAACCTTCCTCGTATTTACTCGTACCAACTAATCTAGTCTGCAATTCATTGGTAATGGCTAAGTCGATGATAGATGCTACTATTTCACGGTTATCTTTTTGAAAGTCACCTATCTCGTATTTGATCAAGGTATAGATAATGCGCATTAGAGTTTTAACGCCATCACGCTTGTCATCTTCTTTACCCCAAGAGATATTCTTTTTGGGATTAGCTCGCATAAATTCAACTGAATCCAATTTGGGATGAATGACAATGATGTGATAAGTATCCTTTATTTTAAAACGAATTACGTCTGATAAAATCTCATCTATTTTCTTTTTATTAGAATCGAAAATATTCATTAGAAAATTTCGATGTTTAGTCGTCTCTTTTTTTAGCTCCTTAAAGACTTTACTTTCAAAAATCATGTTGTAAATGACGTCATCATCGGGAATGAAATCATCACCATATTTTAGTATTTCGATATTTTCTTTTTCCATTTTGATGTATTCCTGCATGTAGTTTTTCCAAAGTCTCGTCTTTAAATTTTGAACTTCTTCAGATATTGAAGGTTTAAATAGTAAATACCACGCTAAAAGATAATCATTTGTAACAAATTCTATATTCATAACTCCACCTTCATCCTATATATAAATATAACATATGAAAAAAATTTTTTAAAGATAATAAAGAAAAAGAGAAAAAATTTTTCTCTTTAAAATTGATCTTGATGAACAATAATTTTTTTTAATCTATTCGTATAAAACTTTTAGCTTATTGACAACCAATTGATATTTATCGAGACGGCGTTCGACACGACCTCGTACTAGAATGACATTTCCTCGTTTTACTTTATATTTTTGGTAAATTAATGGGAAAAAGGTCAAGTCGACATTACCACTTTCGTCACTTCCAGCTACAAAAGCCATATCCTCACCCTTTTTGGTCTTAATCGTCTTTATGCGATCGACCAAGACAATAATATCGATTTCTCTATTGAAATACTTGTCGATTTCATTTAGATTGATAACTCGGTACTGAGATTTATAAATCGTCGTCGGATAATCACTTAGATAAAGACCGAACAACTCTTTTTCGTTGGCCATCAAAATTTCTTTTGAGTATTCTTCTTTTTCTTCTATTTCTGGTTTTATGATAAGAGATGGATCTAAGTCTTTAGCTAGATTGGCATAATTTAAAAGGTTGTCCAAATTTTCGTTCAAGGTGCGGTTGTTGTAACCAAAACTGCGAAAACATGACGTATCGATTAGGGCCTCTAAAGTTTTTTTGGAAACGTTTTTAGAGACGACTTTACTTATGCAATCGAAGATATCGGTGTAATTATCACGACGGAGAAGAATGTCATGACAAGTGATGCTCCCGACATTTTTGATGTTAGAAAGCGGATACAACAATCCCTCTTCGACTACTTCATAACGATCAGTACTTCTCTTGATATCGGGAAGTAAAACTTTTATTTGAAGAGCTCTAGCTTCATTTAAGTATTCCTTGGTCTTAGTTTCATTTCCGATAACACTGGATAACAGATTAGCGAAAAAATATTTAGGAAAATGAGCTTTTAGATAAGCCATTTTATAGGCGATGACAGAATAAGCCACCGAATGAGAACGATTAAATCCGTAGTTAGCGAACTTCATGATCAAGTCATATACTTCATGACTAACTTGTTCACTATGCCCTCGTTCAATTGAACCTCTGATAAACTTTTCTTCAAAAGATTTCAAAAGTTCCATCTTCTTTTTACTCATTGCCCTTCTTAGAACATCAGCTTCTCCCAAAGTGAAGCCAGCCATCGCCGAAGCAATTTGCATTATCTGTTCTTGGTAGATGATGATTCCATAAGTTTTATTTAAAATCGGCTCTAACGAGGGATCCAAGTAAGTAACTTTTTCTTCGTTGTGTTTTCTTCTTATGTAGGTGTCGATCATTCCGGCTGGCCCTGGTCTAAAAAGCGCAATAGCAGCAACGATATCTTCAAAAGTAGTAGGTCGCAGTTTGCGTAAGAAATTTTTCATTCCATCACTTTCGAATTGGAAAATACCACTAGTATCAACACGCGTAAAGACATTTAAAGCTTTCTCATCATCAAGAGGAATTTTAGAAAAATCGATTTTGATATTTTCACCAGTTTCGATATCCTTAATGACATTCATGATGGTTGTTAAATTTTTAAGGCCTAGAAAGTCCATCTTTAGAAGTCCTATTTCTTCAAGATGTTCCATGGTAAAAGCCGTTAGATAGATATCACTGTTCTTAACGAGTGGAATAACTTCATCTAAATCCTTGCGTGACATGACGATTCCAGCTGCATGCATCGATGTATGTCTTGGGAATCCTTCGATAACGCGACAGATACGGTATAAAAGCGATAACTTATCATCACTATCAATCATATCTTTAAAGTCACTGTTCTCACGATAGAAATGTTCAATACTCTCTTTCGTAAAAGACGGTACTAATTTACTCAAGCGATCGATTACATCATTTTTAATATTCAAAATTCTTCCGACATCACGGATTGCAATTCTTACTCCTTCAGTACCAAAAGTTACGATACCACTGACTCTTTTTTCTCCATATTTACTTTTGACATAGTTAATTACTTGATCGCGATAAATATCAGGGAAATCAGTATCGATATCCGGCATAGTAACGCGTTCTGGATTCAAGAATCTTTCGAATAACAAATCGTATTTTATCGGATCGATATCAATGATTCCCAGTGAGTAAGCAACCAAACTACCACCAGCACTACCACGTCCTGGTCCCACTAGAATGCCATTCTTTTTAGCGTATTTAATGAAATCATAGACTACTAAAAAATAGTTACTGAATCCCATCTTCTTGATAGTATCCAACTCGTACAATAGACGTTTTTTATAATCATCAGGAATATTACCATTACATCTCTTCTCTAGTCCCTTAATACTTAAATTTTGCAAATATTTATCACTATCGTGGTCTTTAGTTTCAAAAATTGGTAATAGATCTTTATCGTAAATAAACTCTAAATTACAGGCATCACTTATAGCAATAGTATTGTTAATCGCTTCATTAGATGCTAAATTAATTACTTCTTCATACTTTAAAAAATAATTGTTGTCATCATCAAACTCGACATTGTCACTAATCGTCTTACCATCACGAATCATGAATAAGTATTTTAAATAACTACTCAAATTTTTATTAATATATAAAATCTTATTTATAAAAACGGTATTTTTAGTATAACTATAAGCTTGTTGTTCTTCTTCCTTATTAGATGTTCCCATATAGATATCACTATATACTTCATTTAGAATGGAAAAGAGATTTCTACTTTGAAAAGGTACAATACAAATTAGTTCCCCATTATATTTTTTTAAATCATCTAGTGTAATCTCGCGATCTATTTTTATCGTCGATAACTTTATTAGAGAATGATATCCTTCATAATTTTTCGCATACAGAAGAATAGATAATCCTTCGTATTTAAGATCTAATCCAATAATTGGTTTTATTCCATTTTTTTTACAGGCCTTATAGAAAACCATGGTACTAGTCAAGTCATCATCACAGACAGCCATACTTTTAACATTTTCTTTTTTAGCGTATTTCAAGAGATTATCAATCGATACAAGACTTGATAAAAGTGAGTAATTTGTTTTTATATATAGAGCTCGATACATAATAATCTCTCCTTTTAATTATTAATATATCATAAATGAAATAAAAAACAATCGAACAAGATAAACTTTTGTTTGATTTTTTTGGAAAAATATGTTATAATATGCCTGTCATTTTATGGAGGGGATAATATTATGGCAAGTGTTAAAGATACAATTAAATATTTTCACTTATCAGATGGTAGTGAAATTTTAGAAATGGATGGATATAAAGAATTTAAAAGAGTGATAGATAATATCGATAGAGATATGTTTCCAAGTTATACATCGAATATCAACATCAGTGATCACCATTTATGTGAGAGAATCAAGAATGATTATTTACATCTTACTAAAGACAATTCGACATTTGTAGGAAAGACACCAATTATTTTAAACGATAAAAACATTACAACCGTTAATGCTGTTTACGATCCTAGAAAAAAAGAATTAGTAATTAAAGATATTCAATTAGGAAATGAACAAAGCTTATTAAATTTAACAGATGGCGTTAGATTATTTGCTCGTGCTAGTCTTTTAGCAAAACCAAATACTAGAAGTATCAACGAATACTATACTCTAGCGGATACCATTAGTAAATTTTACGAATTAGTCGAAACTGACAGTATTGAAAATTCACTGATCCAAGATGTAAACGGAAGAAAACACGTCATTAATTTTTTACAACAGAGATTAGTTAAAGATCTTGCAGATGTCAAAGAAAATCTAGATAAAAGTGAAATTTGTGATGATTTAATTAAAAATTCACACTCGGTTTTTAGAACGACCAAATCGAGAAAATACCAAGAAAAGAAATTGGGTTATGAAAAACATGTAGCATCTTTTGCTTCTGCTCTACTACTATACGACCGCTACAAAAATGACCCGATTAAAACGCTAAATGTTACTAACCAGTGTCTAGCTGGAGAAAAAAGCGTTAATGAGGTTTTAAAAGAATTAAGTGTTGATTTATCTACTGATAAAGCTACTAAAGTATTACACAAAACGTACAATCTAAAATAGAAAGTTGGTGTTGATATGGATTTAGATTTCATTGGTTGGAACAGTAAAGAATTAGGTGACGAACTATTGGATAAAAAGGGATATCTAGATTTTCTAAATTATCTTAAAACGATTGATATAACCGAAATGGATTTTAGTGATATCGCTGAGATTCCACCTTTTATCCACAAGCAGTTGGACAATTTGATAAAGGATGATTACATAAATCTGACTGATACTAGTAAAGAACTTATCAAAAGTGCTCAAATCGTCTATTTGGATGATGAATTTAGTGGTGCTAATTGTGAAGTTATTACGGATTGTAATGGTCGAAAATCATTGGGAAAGATTCACATTCCCAATGCATCGGGTTTACTAGCTATTCCCAGTGGTTATCACGAATTAACCCACTACACTCTACTATCTAATCCTAAACGAAAAGAAATAAATGAAAAATTCTTACTAACAGATACGTTGAGCTTGTTTTACGAGTTGATCGGAGCCGATAAAGTTTCTGAATATTTCTTTGAGAATAATAGAGATTATTTTACTAATAAATACAACGCTCTTTTAATGGCCAGTAACAATCTTTTATTAAATGAAGAGGATTATAAAAACGATATCGATATCAAAACTCATCTTTTAAGTTTTGCCCACGCACTAGTTCTATACGACCGTTATCAAAACGATCCCGATTCAGTATTGGACATTACCAATAGTGTTTTAGGTGGCAAAACAAGTCTTGATAACGCTTTAAATAAATTAAATATCGATATGGATAATGACGAACCAGTAAAAGTATTAGATAAGACCTATAAGAACATTATTAAATAAAGAATTTATTGACTTAAAAGTTATTTTATGATAAAGTTAAAAAGCAAGTATTTATGTATCAAAAAGGAGGATTATCATGGCTAAAAATATATCTAATAGAAAACCAAATGTTAAAAATTTACGTTCTCACTCTTTAATAAAAACTAAAAAGAAACAAGGAATTAACTTACAAGTTGTAAGACTTGAAAATGGTCAAAGAGTTAGAATTTCTGCTCGTGAATTAAGAGCAATTAAAAAAGATCAAAAAGTTGAAGCTTAAGATATTCGTTTGAATATCTTTTTTTTGCGCAAAAAAAAGGAACTTCCAGTTCCCTTTAATTACCAATCAAATTCTTCATCAGAGTCATCTTTAGCTGATTTACCTTTAGGTTTGGTGTTGTTATCTTCAGAGATACTTCCTTCAACACTAACATTTCTTGGAGTACATAGGAAAATGCCACCACCAAGTTTTTGTAAATCACCACCGATTGCGTATAATGTTCCGCTTAAAAAGTCAACAATTCTCTTGGCTTGATCTGGTGTTACACGTTTTAAATTGACAACTACTGCACTGTGCGCTTTTAAATAATCAGCAATCTGTTGTGATTCAGAATAAGCACGAGGTTCAAGTAAAATCATTTTGTTAGTTGTCTCGTCAACAGCAACTTGAGAATCTCCGTAATCGCTCTCTTCAATTACCCCATCTCCAGGTTCAAATCCATCATTTCCAAAAATACTTTTTAATTTATCTAAAGCCATATTATCCTCCAAATTATTATATATATAAAAAATTATATCACATTATATTTATTTTTTAAAGTTAATTTTCACCGAACCAAATTCTTACAATATCACTGTTACTAGATAATGGAGCTGGATCTGGTCTTTCAAACGATATCTCAGTCGGAACGTTAAATGCTGTACCAAACGCTAAGGCATTACCAGGTTGTAGTGTTTTCAATTGTTTGATACCATCTTCGGTCATGTTCGGGACCATCTCTCTTATAAATTTGATATCTTTTGGGTGAAGAGTTCGCAGAATTATGAAATTAGAACATTGCGATACTGCTGTTTCACTAAGTTCACTAGGTCTTTGCGTAATAAGTCCTAAAATAACTCCATATTTACGACCTTCTTTGGTGATACGATCGAAGATGTTGTAACCGAATAGTTGAAGATCGGTATCGGCTTGAACGTAACGGTGTGCCTCTTCGATAATTATATGGGTAGGTACTTTACCACGTTCTGGTGAAAAGCACGCATAATCGAAGACCATTTTTGAAACAATTTTAGTAAGCGTTTTAGCAAGTCGGTCATTTACATAGTTGATGTTAAAATCGATTACTTGAGCTTTGACATTGTCTGAAATAGCGTATAATCCCATCAGATATTGGTCTCTAGTAATGTGTTCTGGGTAGTTGAAATATTCTTTAGAAGTACTACTGATAATTGCTCTTAAACGAACTGCCAAAATATTAGCGTAGTCGAATACTTTTTCACTTTGTAATGAACCCTCGGAAATGATTGCAAAATCCAAAGATTTCTGTAAATCCTCAAGCGTATACATGATACTTCCATCGGGATCAGGAATTTCAATTGTCTCATCGATAAAGGCATTGATGAAGTCAACAACTAATTCCATTTCCATCATCTTTCCAGATTTATCGACATAAATACATTGTTTTAGTGGTCGGTTATAACCTGGTTGATAGATGATACTGTCAAGATTTAACTGCGGAGTATTATAAGTTGTAAGAATGGCCGTTATTTGGTCACGAATCCTACTCGCTTCTTTATTGCTGTGAAGAACATCTAATATAGCACGGGCAATGATATCGTTACGACACTTTCTAGAGAACTCATCATCGTTTTTAAATACGGGTACTAATTTTAAGGCACGCTCAATTATTGAAAGTTGACTTTTTTCAGTAGCTTCCAAAAGTAAAGCGATATCGTCAACTCCTAAAAGCCAAAGAGGAATTCGAAGTAATTCATTATTTTGATCATAGACATTAGTGGTATATACTTTATAATTTAAAGCTGGCGAAATCTCTGAAAGTTTAGAAAAAGCATTGACATATTCACCATAGGCATCAAAAATCATAATACGGGCATTGACGGGAACATAATCATTACTACTGAAAACGTTTTGAAAAATTCTCGCCGTTGTACTACTCTTACCACTACCAGTATTTCCTAAAATAGTAAAGTGATTACTGAAGAAGCGGTTTATATCGACATTGATGCGATAGTTTGAGTAAACAGCAGACAATCCGAAAAAGATACGGTTGTTGTCAGTAATTTTCTGATCACCAAGTACTAATGACAACTCTTCCATGACAATAATTCTAACTTTTGATTTAAAAGCTGGCCTTTTATTAATACCGGGAATAAAGACATTATCTTTGATTTCTCCAACAATTGAGATAAGGGCATTATCAGCGTTTATCTCTTTTATTTCACCAACAATTTTTTTATCACCATCTTCGAAGATGACATGAATACCAATCAAGTTGGTCTGTGAAGAAATATCGATAGTAAGTTTTACTTTAACTTCATTTGATACGATACTAACTATGTTTCCAATCATACTAATCAACCCTATTCTATAATAGATTATAACACTAAACATATAAAAAGAAAATAAAAAAATAGCTAAACTACTTTTTCGGTTTAGCTATTAAGGTTGCTGTGTTATCATGTTTTAAAATATTTATATATTTAAACAGTTCTTCATAGTTTAAAGATTTAACTATTTTGATGCGATCTGCTAGTATTTTATTGTGTTTGATGATGCTGGCAATGATAATTGAAATACTTGCTTGAATATTGTCGCTGGCCATAACTCCAGATGAGATCCACACTTTTTTATTTCTTTCCAAATCATCTTTTGTTATAAGTGTTTTTAATTTATCCAACGTTTCATTAATTAATTCTACTAGTTCTTGACCACGATAGGTTTCTGCCCAAAATTCGATAATGAGCATATCATCAACAATCGTTCTTTCAACAACAAGTTTGGTAAAATAGTTCTCTTTTAAACCTTTTTCACGAAATATAGAGGCAGATCCAAAGGCCACATTAATCATTATTCCAATGTATAAATTAATTTTGTAATAATCATCTTTGGGATAATCTTTAAGTGATAGTTTTAATGTATAACCCAGTTTAGGAATCATAATCTTTTCTAGTTCCAGATTCTCATACTTCTTGCAAACTGCTAATTCTTCATGAATTTCTTTCGTTTTTATAACGCCATAGTTCTGTTTTTGTTTTAATGACTCGTTATTTCTGATCATTGTAAACAATTCATCGCGATCGATATTTCCACCTACTACTAGTCCCATATTATTAGGATTATAGAAAGTATTATAACATTTGTACAAATCATCT
This sequence comes from uncultured Bacilli bacterium, assembly GCA_947629075.1. GTDB lineage: Bacteria > Bacillota_I > Bacilli_A > RF39 > UBA660 > CANRCI01. Next base: position 14,421 of record CANRCI010000027.1, read on the forward strand.
TTAGTAATAGTTATGATGTCACTAACGTCACCCGCAATATCTTTTTTCATCGGATGGTTATTAAAGATCATCTTTTGCATTTCATCCTGAACAATCCATTCAGGATCATCTTGATACATCATTATTTCTTCAGTAATGATTCCTTTTTCTTTTTCAACTGATTCTTCAGTAAAATATGG
>CANRCI010000028.1 GCA_947629075.1 uncultured Bacilli bacterium
TTGACAGCACATTTATTTAAATCTTCGATCAATGTATCAGTAAGACTATTGCTCATATCTTTTTTGGAACGAAGAGTCGCGATAAGAGCAGCCATTACAATTATCGTAACAGCAAGGATACCGTATAACATTGTCGAAATAGCAAAACCTCTTCTATTCAATTTCATATCGTTCACCTATCATAAATTATAACTCTTTAGCGCTTAAAAAACTAGTTATTTTTAATTATTATGATGTACTTGTCACTATATTTTTTCATTTTTATCACTTCTAACTCGTCCCATTCGTCTAAATAATTGTCATTAACCTCACAAACTATAATTCCTTTATGGTTTAATAATTTAAATCTGATAATATCGGAAATGACTTCGTTTAAAACTTGCATTTTATATGGCGGATCTAAAAAGATAATATCAAACTTTAAATCTTTTTCTATAACACTAGAAAGGGCATCACGATAATCTTTGTTCATGACTACTGCACTACTAGAAAGATCAAATTCTTTAATCATTTTTAATATGTTATTACAACAAAGGTGATTTTTGTCGTTAAAATAACACATTTTAGCTCCTTCACTTATCGCTTCCAGTCCCAAAGCTCCACTACCGGCGAAAAGATCTAGACAGACAGCGTCGCTAACATAGTTTTGAATCATGCCAAAAAGTGATTCACGAACGCGATCCATGGTCGGTCTCGTTCCGGTGACATCATACCCGATAATTTTTCTTCCCTTTAGTCTTCCACTAATGATTTTCATCGGCAACTCCTCTTATCAAGCAAATTATTTAATTTCTTATTGATATCCAAAACTAAAAAATAAACGTTATCTTCACTTTTCTTATAATCGATATAGTGTGGATTGTTAATTATTTCTGTTTTTAAAGTAAGATATTCACTACTATGTATATTGTCCATTTTCTTAAGTTTAGCAATATTATCACATAGAACTTTATCGCTCAAAAGTTGTTTTTTATGTTTGGCTAAACCTTTAAATAATGAAGAATTATCTAGGCATAAAACAAATTCATCTAATTTTTTTATTAACTCATCATTCATATAACTTATCTTTAACCTTTCTAATGATTTTTATCGTCTCATCAAAATCTTCATCGAAGAGATCAAGGCGATAACTTCCTATCTTTTCAGTCATCAATTTGGGAATGTCACCGATTAAGTTGATATTTTTATTATCCAAAATGGTTACTAAATGTTTTTGATTTACAACAATTGGATAAATTTTACCATTTCGATCCTTAAGAGAGAATTTATTTATCTCACAGATATTACAATTTTCTCTTTGGGATTTAAATACCAAATTCATCGGGCAATACTTCGTTATCATCAATTGAACTCGGCCATAGACCAACTTTTCAGTCTCTACTCCATCGACTTTAACTTCCATCATGTGATCAAAAAACTTTTCAACTGATAAATTGATACGCCTTAAACCTAAATCGCGTAAAGTTTCCAAAGTATTGTTATTGACAACATTTAAAAAGTAATTACCTACAACTTCGTTATCATTACTGTATTTTTGGACAGCACCAAGTGTGGAAGCTACCAATCTTTCACCTTTAAACTCTGGATATTCGAAACATACTCTTGGCGTTATATAATAGATATTACATTTATTTTTATAGTGTTCGTAGAGAAGAAAATCATCGGTATAGATATTGTTGACTTTTTCTTTTAAAGCTGCTTTTAACTGCTCTTCATTAGTAACTGAAACACTTATTGAAAACTCACCAATTGAAAAATCGTCATAATGCTTCTTCTTTCTTTTGATAATAGCCTCATACTTAGGTTTAACTCTAACACTTACTAATTTTTCTACTAATTTTCTACGGATATCGTTTAATTCTCCAATTGGTATAAATATATTATCATCCTGGACAATTTCTATATTTCTTGGCTTAAACGGAGTATTACCCAATTTCTGTAGTTGGGCCTCAATACGTGAAGTAGTAACCGGACTGTTAAGGGCTTCTTGAACTTCAGAACCAAGTTCATCTACTTCCTCGTTATCAGTTTTCATAACAATTTTTAATCTATTTCCCACTTTAGCAAATACAAAGATATCGACATCAATTTTTCGCTCAGGAAGTTTTTTAATCGCATCCATGAGTTTTTTATCTAAGGTTTTAGCAACTTTTTCATTACTTACCTGTCCCACTTTGTTTTCGACATAACAGATATCTCCCTTAGCACAATGACTAACTAATAACAACTTATCATTGTACAAGCGATTGACAATCATCCCTTTAGATGTACCAAAACGAATGCCATCTTCTTGATTCAAATCGTCATCCAATTTAATTTTAATGTAATTCTTATCACTTGATAAAACTTGACCAATTACTACTCCCAAATGATTAGGAGTCTTAATATTCATGATATTTTCAACTCTATCATTTAAAAGATATCCTTTAGTAAATTCTCGATTAAAAAGTTTTTTCAAATTTATGATATCTTGCTCATCAACGTTTATATCACCAGTTTCATAGAATTCATCAATCGCTTTTCGGTAAAGTCTAGTTACAAATCCCACATATTCACTACTCTTCATTCGACCTTCAATTTTTAAACTAACTACACCACTTTTTAAAATTTCTTTTAAGTGTTTTAAAGTATTTAATTCACTAGTACTAAGTAAATAATTACCAGCGGTTGGAACTACTTCATCGTTTCTTAAAAATTGATAAGGAAGTCGACAACTACCGACACATTCACCACGATTACCACTTCTAAGACCGTTCATACTACTGAAAAGACATTGTCCGGAATAACAAACACAAAGGGCACCATGAATAAATATCTCTTTTTCGATATCAATATCAATCTTTTTAATTTCATCGAGCGATAATTCACGAGCTAGAACTACTCTTTTTACACCCATATCTTTAAGTAATTTAATTTCTTCGATACTTTGATTATGCATCTGAGTAGAAGCGTGGATCACTAAATTAGGAAAAAGTTCCCTAACTCTTTTAATCATTCCTAAATCTTGCATAATGACCGCATCGACACCATTTTTATATAAAAACTCGACGTAGTTCAACAACTCTTCTTCCTCATTATCTAAAATGAGCGTATTTACTGTAACATATATTTTAACACCGTATAGATGACATAACTCAATAGCTTTTTTCATCTCTTCTTCCGTGAAATTTTCAGAAAAAGCACGAGCCCCAAACTTTTTACCACCTAAATAAACAGCATCACAACCATTGAATATCGCTTGATAAAGAGTATCAAAATTACCAACTGGACTTAAAAGTTCAACCTTCACGCTTACATCACCTTTAATAATTATACTATAAAAAGGCACTATTTTGTGCCTTTTCCACGTTTTTTTACATATATATTAGATAATGGTTTTGCATTAGTTTTTAGAGTATACTCATCTTGTAAAAATACTTCTAGATAAATATCTTTATCCAACTTCATCGCATAGAATGGACTATAAACTTTTTCGCCATCAATACTAGATATCAAAGTCTTTTTATTCCATTTCAAATCATCGTAATTAGTTTGTCCATTTTCTAAAAACTCAATTGTCGGATATTTATTTCTATTCATAACGTGTTCAGTATTTAAATCAAATTCTATTCCTGGTAAAATTTCTACTAGTTCCCATGAACCTAAAAGATCTCTATCATCTTCGACAACATATTGATAAGGATATTTTTTTCTAGTTTTAGCAAGGGAAGTTTTGTTCTCATCTAATCTATAAGCCTCTAAAAATATTTCGCATACTTTTCTATCATAGACCTCATAAAAGCCACCCAAAATCTGATAATTATGATTTCTTGCATAGATAATTAGATCAGCATAAGCTTTATTTATTTCTCGTTCATCAGCATTACACATTACAAAAAGAGTTGTCTTACCACGACTTCCCATTCTTTTAGTAAGTCCTAAACTATCCAAATGATCTTTTTGATAGCGTTTAAAATCGATTAGAGGTACTTCAAGCCCGACAAAACAAGCTGGAAACTTTTTGGAATATCCAACAGTATTAGGAATAAATACTTTTTTAGTATAACGCATATCATTACTATCAAAAAGTTCTTGTAATTCCTTGATAGCTCTATCAAACTCTTTTCTATTTTTAAGATTCATTTTTTTACCAACAATTCCAACATATGGATTATCTAAAACACCAACTCCATAGTTAGTATCTTTGAAATTACGACCATAAAATTCATCAATATCCAATAATTTACTATCGTAATTCCCACGATTAGAATTGTTCTTCTTATAATCCAAAACCATTTTTTTTACAAAACTATCAGTAATTTTTTTCTTATCGCGAACTAAATCTTGATTAGTCCAACCAATAACTTTAAGAATTCTCATATTGTTAAAATAATTTAATTGAAGATCGTCATAATACCTATAACCAGATACTAAATCTTCTCTAGTTGCTTTGAATAGCCGCTCTTTTTCTAAACTTTTAAGATGGCTAATAGGAATTCTAAACATATAAGATATCTCGTCTATTCTGTACATTCTACCACCTACTTACATCTTTTAATAATTACCTCATAGTTAATTATAACTTATATTTTATAAAAAAGATATATTAATGTAATATATCTAAAAAAGATCTAACCATTTCTAAACGCTTAACCATTTCGTTAATTTTATCACCTGTAGTAAGACGAAATTCTTTTTTCATCATCTCTTCAAGTGTTTTTTTATCGATACTATCACGCATGATATCTTTATACAAATAGGAATGAAACTTTAAATAATAATAGATTTTTTCATTACTTCTAGCAAAATATATTATATCTTGGTCCATTAATCATCCAAATGCTGATAGCGATATCTAGGTTCATAACGATTTTGATTATTGGTCGATTTAACCCCTAAATCCTGAATCATAGAAATCGTTTTTTGAATACTATCAATCCCATTTCTAACTTTTTCTAGATCGATATCTTTTACCATATCCATTAGATCTCTCAACTTGTAATTGTTATTGGTTACACCTTTATTATTAGTTCGATATTTATTCCATACATCACTATCAGAACCATATAAGGAATAAACTTCATACAGCTCCTGCCAACTACCACCACCTCTGACATAATCTACTAAATCTTTATTCTCTCTTACGAAGAGTTTAAAATCTTCTTTAGCCATTAAAAAATCACCCACTATAATTTATGCAGGTAATTTTTATTTTTGATTATTCGATAATAATATCGTCATCGACCGCCATAAGACGTTCGTCAATTTCTTTTAATGATACTTGTTCTTTTTTTATTTCTTGAATGATTTCAGAAGAATTAACGTTCATATAATCTGAAACAGTTGTATAACTAGTTAATGCAAAAGCACTATCGATCATATTCTTACTAATTACCGAACCAGTTGAATAACGATCCATAATTGGAATTTCTGTAGCTTTTACCACATTTAGCTCACTATTTTTTAGACCGATATAATCTTTTTGATTTACGACAAAGGCATTGACGGTGCGATATGGATTAGTTTTAACTTCACGTAAGATTAAAAGTCCGCGTTTAGCACGACTTGTCTTGTCGAAATCTTCCAATTTGATCCTTTTAGCCGTTCCCTTGTCAGTAATAACTGCTAGATGTTCGGCCTCACCCATAGCAAAATTAGAAATACCTACAACAACATCATCTTTTAATTTAATCGATTTAACACCACTAGTGCGAAGCCCTACTACTGGTATCTCACTAGCGTCAAACCAAAGTCCATAATTGTGCTGGGTAGTAATAAATATTTCAGGATATTTAGTGACAAAAGCACTAATCAATACGTCATCATTTTTAAGCTTAATGCAATTAATCGGTTTGGTATAACGACTAGATTTAAAGTCTTTAATACTAGTACGTTTAATCATACCATCTTTAGTTGCCATAGTAATATCTAAAGACGTATCAAAATCGCTAACTGGAATAGCTGCAATGATTTCTTCTTTAGGATCTATTTTAATAATATTGCTTACATGCTTACCTAATTCTTTCCAACTTACATTAGGTAATTCGTGAACTGGAAGATATAGGTAATTACCTAGATTAGTGAACAAAAGTAACACGTCGAGCGTCGACATTTCGTATAGTCCTAATAAATAGTCGCCCTCTTTAAGAGTTGCCTCTTTCTCGCTAGCTTGATAACTTCTAAGGCTACTTCTTTTTACATAACCCTCTCTCGTCGCTACAACGACAACATCTTCTTTAGGAATCATTACCTTAGTATCAATCTTAATTTCCGTAATTTCATCACGAATAGAAGTTTTGCGCGGAGTATCATATTCTTTTTTAACTCTTCTAAGTTCTTCTTTCATGACTTTTTTCAATACTTCTTCATCACTTAAAATTGATTCCAATCCCTTGATTAAAACGTTTAATTTGCGAAGTTCTTGTTCTAATTCAACTACATCGGTATTAGTTAAACGATAAAGTTGTAACGTAACGATAGCTTCTGCTTGTTCTTCAGTAAAACCAAATTCTTTTACTAAATTGACTTTAGCATCACTTTTGTTTTTACTGGCACGGATAACTTTAATTACTTCATCTAGAATTGAAATGCATTTGATTAGACCTTCGACGATGTGAAATCTACTTTGGGCATGGGCTAAATCAAAGTTTGTCCTTCGTAAAACTACTTCTTTTTGATGGGCAATATAAGCATCTAATATCTCTAAAATACCTAACTGCTTAGGACGGCGATTAACAATGGCAATCATGTTAAAGTTATAAGATATTTGTAAATCTGTATTTTTAAGTAAATAGTTTAAAACTAATTCTTTATTGGCATCTTTCTTTAGATCAATGGCAATTCTAAGACCATCTTTATCGCTTTCATCACGAACTTCGACAATGCCATCAATTTTTTTATCTAATCTAATCTCATCGATTTTTTTAACTAGTTGAGCTTTATTAACCTCAAAAGGAATTTCGGTAATAATTAAAGCGAGTTTCCCTTTGCTCTCTTCAAAGTTAGTACGACTTTTAATAACGATACGACCACGGCCATTAGTATAGGCACTCTTTATCCCATCAAGTCCTTCGACGATACCACCTGTTGGAAAATCGGGACCTTTAACAATCTCCATAATCGTCTCAAGTCGACAATTAGGTGAATCGATTCTTTTAATAGTAGCATCGATTACTTCACCTAGATTATGAGTTGGAATATTAGTTGCATATCCAGCACTGATACCATTACTACCGTTTACTAAAAGATTAGGAAACTTAGCCGGTAGAACTGTTGGTTCAAGTTCAGTATCATCAAAGTTAGGAGCCATGTTAACGGTATCACGATCTAAGTCTTTTAAAAGTTCACCACTTATTTTAGAAAGTCTCGCTTCGGTATAACGCATTGCTGCTGGACTGTCTCCATCCATCGAACCATTATTACCATGCATATCGATATAAGGGGTATTCTGTTTCCACCACTGACTCATACGCACCATCGCATCATAAATGCTCGAGTCCCCATGAGGGTGATAGTTACCCATGACATTACCTACTGTTTTAGCACTTTTACGATACGGTTTGTCATACGTATTTCTATCTTTATACATTCCGAAAAGAATTCTTCTTTGAACTGGCTTTAACCCGTCTCGAACATCGGGAATCGCACGTTCTTGAATGATGTATTTAGAGTAAGCACCGAATCTCTCACCCATTATCTCTTCAAAAGAATAGTCATAAATTCTATCTAAAACATCCATAATTTCACCACTTTCAGTCATTAACCAATTTGATAATCATCTTCTAAAGAGAATTCTACATTTTCTTCAATCCATTCTTTACGAGGTTCAACATTATCTCCCATAAGAACACTTATTCTCTTTTCTACTAAAAGTTGATCTTCGATATCTACTCTGATCAAACTTCTAGTTTCAGGGTTCATAGTCGTCTCTGCCAATTGTTCAGCATTCATTTCTCCTAACCCTTTATATCTCTGAACTTCACATTTTTTTCCTTTAACGCGTTCACGCATTTCTTCCATCGAATAGGCATAATCAACTTTCTTGCCTTCAGTAATCTTAAACAATGGTGGTAGAGCGATATACAATTTACCAGCTTCTACCAATGGTCGCATATAGCGATAAAAGAAAGTTAAAAGTAAGCATTGAATATGACTTCCATCGACATCAGCATCGGTCATGATAATTACTTTATCGTATTCGCAATCGTCGATATCAAAATTAGAACCATATCCTGCTCCAATCGTATAAATCATTGTATTTATTTCTTCGTTGCGAAGAATGTCATCTATTTTAGCTTTTTCAGTATTTAAAACTTTTCCGCGTAATGGTAAAATAGCTTGAAACTTGCGGTCACGTCCTTGTTTAGCAGAACCACCAGCGGAATCACCCTCGACCAAGAAAAGCTCATTTTTCTTTTTGTTCTTGGTCTGAGCAGGTGTAAGTTTACCTGACAAAGTACGTTCCTTTTTACCAGCATTTTTCCCCTTACGAGCATCTTCTCTTGCTTTTCTTGCAGCTTCTCGTGCCGTTTTACTCTTTAGACTTTTTTCAATTATAGTTGACGCAATAGAAGCATTTTCTTCTAAAAAGAATTGTAACTTTTCATTCACTAAGGCCTCTACTGCCGTACGAGCTTGAGGAGTACCTAACTTTCCTTTTGTCTGACCTTCAAATTGTAAAAGAGCTTCTGGTATCTTAAGTGAAATAATAGCGGTAAGGCCTTCTCTTACATCACTACCTTCAAAAGCTTTATCCTTACCCTTTATATACCCATTACTTTTGGCATAATCGTTAAAGGCACGGGTCAAAGCTGTTTTAAATCCGACTTCATGACTTCCCCCATCAGCCGTTTTGACGTTGTTGACAAAAGATACAATATTTTCAGAATAAGTATCGGTATACTGCATTGCAATATCGATCTCCATGCCATCCTTAACTCCTTCAAAGGTAATGACATCATGTAAAACATTTCTGTCTTCGTTCAAATATTCCACGAATTGCGAAATACCACGCTCATAAAAATATTTATTGATTCTTCCCGTTTCACAATCTTCAACTTCAATAGTAATTCCTTTTAATAGAAAAGCTGATTCCTGCATTCTTTCACAAATAGTTGTAAACGAAAAAGCAGTCGTCGAAAAAATTTCTGGATTAGGTAAAAAAGTAACAGTCGTTCCTGTCCTATTAGTGTTTCCTATTTTCTTTAATGGAACATCAACTTTTCCACCGTCTTTAAAACGAATCGAATACTCTTCTTTTTCATGTTTAATATTTACTTCCATCCAGCTAGAAAGAGCATTGACAACACTGGCACCTACTCCGTGAAGTCCACCAGATACTTTATATCCAGACTCTTCAAATTTACCACCAGCATGAAGAACGGTATATACTACTTCAGGTGTGGAAATACCAGATGAATGTTTACCGGTAGGAACTCCACGTCCATGGTCTTCGACCGTTATACTCTTATCTTTATTTAGAGTAATCTTTATATAATCACCAAAACCATTAATTGCTTCGTCAATGGCATTGTCGACAATTTCCCAAACTAAATGATGTAGTCCTCTTTTGTCAGTTGAACCGATATACATACCTGGTCTTTTTCTTACTGCTTCCAAGCCCTCAAGTATCTTAATCGAATCTTCATTATATTCTAGTGCCATACTATCATCTCCTAAACCATTATACCAAATTCTCGGACCAAAAAAAAGAAAATCTGACAACTAACATGTCTAATTTCCTTATTTTACAAAGTATTTAAGAGGTATTTATCTATATATCTCTAAACATATTAAGTTGATAATACTGATCATTTTCTTTCGTTTTTTGCTTTGGTTCTGAAGAGTTTTCAACCAACTTTTTATCTTCTTTATTTTTATTTTCTTTTTTCTCTATAGTTTTCTTAAATTCATAATATTTTTTCTTAAAAGCATATAAGGTCCTAAAATTTTTATAACTTTTAGCGTTTTTAAGAAAAGTTAAACGACTATCATCACATGCACGTACTAATTCATTATATTCGATGTTTTCAAAATCATTAGCTTCTTTAAAAGCTAGGTTATAATTGTACATACTACTTATCAATGAATTAGATATGTATACTCCATCATAATCGCTCTCACGTTCAACATAAGTAATAAAGTCGCGATCTTTCGCTACTAAATCTTGGATTTCAAAATATTCTTCTTCAGCTGTTCGATTATCAAATGATATATTTGAACCATTTAAATTACTAGCTATTTCAAAAAGTCTCGAATCATCAAAAATAATCGGTAGACGATACATCCAATTTTTATATATAGTTCCAATGAAATCATCATAAATCTGCGTTTTTATTCTAACTTTTTGGAACAATTCACTACTAGTCATACTAGAAGTAATCATATCGATAACGGAAAGGGAAAACTTTTTTACTTTTTTCTTACTACACCCATTATTACTTTTAATTATATCTTTATAAGTCTCAATTGGAATTAAATCATAAGGAACATCACTACTAAAATCAATCGTATATTGACCATGATATTTTACAAAGACAACGTACATATAACTGTTTTTCATAAAAACCTCCTAAATATTGCTAGGGTTAAAATCGATATCTATTTTTACTTTATTATTACTCTTATAGTGTTCAATTATTCTCTTTAAAATAGTATACAATTTATCTTCTTTTTTATATTTAATAATGATACCAAAACGATAGACATTATTAACTCTAAATACACTACATACACTAGGTCCTAAAACAATACTACTCTTTAAATTTTCTTTTAAAATAGCTCCCACTCGATTGGCTTCAACTTTGGCCAAATCGTAATCACTACTCTTAATTTTAACGTTTACTAAATAATAGTAAGGTGAATAAGAAAGGGTTCTACGGATACTCATCTCTTCTTTAAAAAAAGATAAATAATCGTGAGTTTTAGCATATTTGATGGCGTAGTAATCAGGATTAAAGGTTTGGATTATTACTTCTCCCTTTTTCTTACTTCGACCGCTTCTACCAGCTACTTGACTCAACAGTTCAAAGGTATACTCGCTACTGCGAAAGTTAGGAATCATTAACGAAGTATCAGCATTGATGACTCCGACTAAAGTAACATTCTCGAAATCAAGTCCCTTAGCAATCATTTGAGTGCCTAATAAGATATCGTATTTTTTATTTTGAAAATCATTAATTATTTTTTCGTGTGCCCCTTTTTTGGTGGTGGTATCAAAATCCATTCTAACTACTCGTTCAGTAAAGTTTTTCTTAATTTCTTCTTCGATTTTCTCAGTCCCCACTCCACGATTAGTAAGGGCTTCTTCACCACACTCAGGACATTTGTGAACTACTTTATCACCATAGCCACAATAGTGACAACGCAGAGTATTAGAGCTTTTATGATAAGTTAACGTAATATCACAATTAGGACATTTTGCTACATAACCACAATTAGTACAACTGACAAAAGAGGAATAACCACGTCTATTTAAGAGTAAAATTATCTGTTCTCCTAGCGATAATTTTTCTCTTATTTTATCACTTAACAATTTAGAAAAATTGCAACCACGATTTTTTTCTTTGTTTAAATCTACTATTTGAACCTCTGGTAGTCCATAGGAAGATACTCTGTTTTTTAACTCGACGAGATGATAGACTTTTTTTATTGCTTTGGCATAGCTTTCAAGTGATGGCGTAGCACTTCCCAAGATAACTTTAGCCCCATGATACTCTGCTCTTTTAATAGCGACATCAATGGCACTGTATTTAGGATCATTATCTTGCTTATAAGTATTCGTATGCTCTTCATCGATAATAATTATCCCAATATTTTTAAGTGGTGCAAAAACTGCACTTCTAGCACCAATTACTATGTCTACCTCACCGTGGGAAATCTTACGATACTCATCGTATTTCTCACCTTCACTCAAGCGACTATGCAAAATAGCAATATTGTTTCCAAATCTTTTTTCAAAACGGCTGATAATTTGTGGTGTTAAAGAAATCTCGGGTACTAAGACAATACTCGTCTTATGTTTCTTTTTCATCTCATCGATTAGATCCATGTAAACTTCCGTCTTACCACTACCGGTTACCCCATGAAGTAAAAAGATCTGATCATTAGAATTTAATATCTCATCACGAACTTTTTTTTGTTCCGCAGTAAGTTCTAATTTTTGATAATCGTCACTAGTAATGTTTAAACGATAAGTCTCTTTTTCTATTTCTTTTAAAACACCCTTTTTAATAAGCGTATTAACACTTGACAAAGATATATCTTGTAACTTTCTTTTTAATACTTCTCCCTCTTTAACTAGAGAAATAATTTTATTTTGCTGATCATTAAGTTTAATACTACTTAGATCAAAATCATCGTTTAAGACGATATATTTAACATATTTCTTTTTTATATCCGTTTTATTTTGAGCCTTTAAAGCTTTCGGCAACATAACTTGATATGAAGATATTAAGGTGGCCAAAGTAGTTTCACTAATCCATTTACCTAACTTTAAAAGTTCTTCATCCAAAACGATATCACGATCAACTACAGCAATTACCTCTTTTAAACCATCAACTTCTCCACCATCTATTATTTCTAAGACAAATCCTTCTAGTTCACGATTAGTAAAAGGTACTTTAACTCTTATACCAACTTTAATATCTTTTTGTAAAAAATCAGGGACAGCATAAGAAAAGGTTTTATCGACATTTCGATTAGAAATTTCTACTAAAACACTTACGACCATACTATCCCTCCTAAATTAATTATAACATATTACAAATACTATTTACTTTTAAATTCCATTCTATTAATAAATTTGTAAACATCTTTATATCAGAAGTAATTTTCATTTTATATATGGTTATGGTATGTTTTTTATTTTACCCATGCTAGTCCTACTAATAATGTCAAAATTATAGCACATTTGTTTGAAAAAATCAATAAAAAGATATAACTATTTTATATCTTTATACAATCGATCCAAATTATCACAGACGGGTTTAAAGGTTTTTCGGTGTTCTGGAATAATTCCGTATTTCGCAATTGCTTCCTTATGTTTTTTCGTCGGATACCCCTGGTTAGTTTTAAAACCGTACTCTGGATATTTCTTATCTAACTCACTCATCAGTCTATCTCGCGTTACTTTAGCGATGACACTAGCAGCTGAAATGGTAATACTTTTCAAATCTCCTTTGATTATGGAAGTCGACGGAACATTTAATTTTTCTAGTTTCATCGCATCGATTAAAACGTGTTCTGGCTTGATACTCAAGTTTTCAATAGATTCATACATGGCTAATTTAGTAGCTTCATAAATATTTACTTCATCGATTACTTTTTCACTTTTCATACTGATACTGACACTTAAAGCATCACGCATAATTATGTCATAAAAATAATCTCTTTTTTTCGGTGTTAACTTTTTACTATCAGTAAGTCCTTCTAATGTGTAACCAACTGGAAGAATGACACTAGCAACTACAACTGGCCCAACTAGGGGACCACGACCAACTTCATCTACTCCCGCAATCAATTTAATTCCTTTAGAATTCAAACTTTTTTCATATTTTCTATTATCAATTACATCCATAATTACATCCTATCTACAGTAACATTACCAATTAATCCATTTTTAAAATCATTAATAATTATATGGTATACCTTCTCATAATCAGTCTCTCCACCTTTACCTAACGCTCCACGTTTTTTAGCAATTATATCTAAAGTCGGTAAAAGATTATCAAAATCGATATCTTCAATTCCATACCTATTCTTTAAATTTTCACTATATAAGGTATTCATCTTTTTCAATATGTGAATAGCTAATTGTTCTTCATCTAAAATTTCTTCTTTTATTGAAGAGAGACTAGCCAAGTTATAAGCATGATCTTGATTTTCTAGTTTAGGCCACAAAATACCCGGTGAATCCAATAATTCGATATCTTTGTTAATTCTAATCCATCCTAAATTTTTAGTAACTCCTGGTCGATTACCAATAGCTACAGCTTTCTTATTAACCAAACGATTTATCAAAGTACTTTTCCCTACATTAGGAACTCCAACAACCAATGCCCTAATACTTCTAGGTTTCATACCACGAAGGCGCCTTTTCTCATTCATATCTTTTAATACTTGATTACTTATTTCAATTATTTTAGATACTGATTTAGGATCGTTTAAAAGATCACAAACTACTACCTGATAACCAAGTGACTCATAATAACTGACAAACTTATCTGTTTCTTTTTTATCACACAAATCATACTTGGTCATAACAAGTATTTTAGGCTTATTCTTAATAAAATTATCTATATCGACTATTTTAGAACTAAGAGGCATTCTACTATCAATTACTTCATAAACTATATCAATAAGTGATATATTCTTTTCAATCTCTTTTTTGGTTTTGACCATATGTCCTGGATACCAATTGATATTTGTCTTATTTTCATTCATTTTTATCACTTCCAATTTCTTTTAGTATTTTATCATTTTCAAGAAATTTATCAAAATCTGAAATAAATAATGTGTCTTGCTTTTTTCTAAATTTATCATATTCTTTATATGCAAGTTCCTGTGCCACTTTATGAGAAATTTTTCCAGAG
>CANRCI010000029.1 GCA_947629075.1 uncultured Bacilli bacterium
TATTACATTGGCAAGATTACCAAGGAAAGGTTTATCACAACCACCAAAGTCGTCACAAGCATCGCCTTTTTGTTGTAAACAGATAATGTTTTCTAATATTTTGACAAAGCATGAACAATCATTGTTATTTGTACACATAATTATTCTCCTTTCTTATTATCTAATATAAGATATTCTAAAACACCCATTAGGTGTCGTATTAATACCCATAATAATCATATTCTTTAGGACAAAAATAAATTATATTTCTTTTTTAAACATAATATAGTATAATTATCTTGGTGATATTATGAGAATTGAATATATAATTGTTTTAGTAATTATCTTTATCGTTTTACTAGCAGTTTTGAAAGCTGGTAAAAAAGATGCCCATATTGAATTGAATAAATTGGTTGAACTTCTAGGTGGAAAGAACAATATAATTGCAACTGAGACTAATATGTCGCGATTTATTGTTACCTTAAAAGATATATCGATCGTCGATAAAGAAGCTATCCAAAAACTGGGAGCTAAAGGTATTGTTGAAATTGATAATCAATTAAAAATAATATTAGGTCCAGAGAGTAAACAATTGAAAAAATATATCGATGAACTTAAATAATTCGATAAAAAAATTTAAAATTCGACAAATTATGACAAAATAAATTCATATAATACTTTTGAAAGAAGGGATTATATGAGTTTTTATTATGATTTAATAATCAGAGCTATTGTTGTCTTATTTCCATTTCTTATGTATGTTACTATATCGACTTTACTTATTGCTGAAAATAAAAAGAGTATCAGTTTTTTAATATTTAGTATCATTTCTTTCATCTTAGGAATAAGTTTTAATAATATGTTTTTAATAACGTCTTGTTTTTTGTTCATATCTCTGATGTTTTTATATTTAAAGGGGTATTTTAAAACATCTCTTTTGATGAGTTTAGCTATATTGATATTAAATTATAGATATAATTATCTATATCTCATCGTTTTATTTGAACTGATTACTTATTTATTTATCTATTTGTTATTAGAGAAAAAAATAAGAGGAATTAATCTATTAAAAATATTTACTTTTATAAGAATAATTTCTTTTTCTTTTATGATGTTTTACAGTTTATATAACGATATTGAAGTAAGTTTTATCATGGTTTTATATACATCTTTGATCTATTATCTATCAGTGATTTTCGTATATACTATCATTAGAGAAAGCGACAGTATTATCTGTTTAAAAAATGTCGTTTTGGAATTAGAAAAAGAAAAAAATATTAAAAATTATCTATTTAAAGTTGCTCATGAAGTAAAAAATCCTATTGCAGTTTGTAAGGGATATTTAGACATGTTAGAGCTAAATAGAGATAATACTTCTAAGTATTTACCGATCATCAAAAAAGAAATTGAAAGAACTATGGTTTTGATGAGTGATTATTTAGACTATTCAAAAATTAAATTGGATTTTGAGGTAATGGACTTAAATTTGTTATTGGAGGATGTTAAAGATGTTTTGAGTTGTTTAATCGAGGGGATGAATGCTAAGTTTACAATTCAATATTTAGATGGCGAAGAGTTTATTCTCGGTGATTTTAACCGTTTGAAACAAGTATTTATCAATTTGATAAAGAATAGTGTTGAATCTTTTGATAAGGATGAAAAGATAGTTGATGTCAAGATTATGGATAAGAATAAGTACATTTCAGTTCTCATCAGCGATAATGGTTGTGGGATGCAAAAAGATGAGTTGAAGCAAGTCGGAACGATGTTCTATTCAACTAAGGATAATGGAACGGGAATAGGGGTATCTTTTTCTAAAGATATAATCGAGAAACATCACGGTAAGATTACTTATTATTCTAAATATGGTAAGGGAACACAAGTAGAAGTTTTGTTACCGAAGATAAACATTTAACTTTTAAACTGATTAATTTATTGATATAATTAACCTGTAGAGGTGAATGTTATGTACATGTTACTTTGTGAAGAATACGGAATACTTAGTGTAATATCGTTTGTCAAAGCAATTCTAGAAGTCATTTCTATCGCTGTACCAATTGCCTTAATAATTATGATGGCGATTGAGATATCAAAAGTGGTATTTAATCCCGATGCTAAGGTTATTAAGAAAACGATTAGTAGTGTTGTCGCTAAAAGTATTGCAACTGTGGCCGTCTTTTTTGTTCCGCTGTTAGTCAACTTGGTAATGGGAATGTTGGGAATGGCTAATGTAGAAGAGAGTACTTGTTGGATAAATGCTAACACTACATATTTACGCGAGTTAAAAGAAGCTAATAAATTGAAAGAAGCTGAGGAAGCTAAGAAAAATGCCGAAATAAAGCGTCAAGCAAAAGAAGAAAGAGAGCGTATCAATGCTCACCGTGAACAACTGCGTAAAGAAGCTTTTGAAAACGCTAAAGGTGGTAGTGGTGCCAAACTAGTTGAAGTAGCTCAAAACGAGTATAACAGCTATGCATCTAGCAATCATGTAGCGGGAAGACCTAATAAATATACCCGTGGATATGGTGCAATTGGAGGATCGTATTCTTATGAGTGGTGTGCTGCTTTCGTCTGGTGGGTATCTAATGAAGCGGGGGTTTACCCTAAAAAAGTAACTTATAAAACAGCTGGTGTTCAGCAGTATATAAATTATTTTAAAAACAACAATGATGGTAACCATTATGAAAGCTCCAAAGCTTATGGTGGAAATTACACACCAAAAGCAGGAGATTACATCTTCGCCAATTATGGGGGACACATCGGTATCGTCAAAGGTGTAAATGGTAACCAAGTACTATACCTTCATGGAAATTGTGGTAATGACCGAGTATGTGATTCCGGATTGAATATGAATGATGCCGAGATAGTTGGATATGGAGTTTGGAGTTAGTGGTTATGAATAAAAAGTATTTATTGATTGTTATATGTTTAACATTTCTTTTCACGGGTTGTACGGCCAATTACAAATTAAATTATGTCGATGGTAAGTTTACTGAAAATCTCGAATTGATCGGTGATGGCATGTTAGGAAGTGATTTTCCAACTTATGAAGAAGCGAGAAAAGATGGAGTAATTGCTACTAAAAATTCTAAAGAAAAGTTTACTTTATCGGAAGATAGTAATGAAAAGCAAGCCTTCTTGACTCACAAACTGAAAAATGTCAAACTCGAAGATTTACGCGTTGCTTCTAGTTGCTTCTCATTGAGTAGTTATGATGAAACAGATGATTACTATTACCTTTCATTGTTCGGAACTTATTATTGCCAAGACCGAATTGATGAGGGAACATTTGAGTTGGTAACTGATAGTAAAGTGTTATTACAAAATGCTGATAAGCAAGAACGTAAAGGTAACAAAATGGTTTACACCTGGGATTTGATGAGTGATAAAATTGCCAAAGATGGCATTACATTCGAAGTAAGTAAAAACATCAAGAATACATCTGTTGAAAATGTAACCGGATCTAATTCGACAATGACAACTATCAAAATAGTTATTGGCGTAGTATTCATAATCATCGCCATAGGTACTGTTTTATATTTACGTAAAAGAGCCGAAGAATAATTGGCTCTTCTTTTTTAATTAAATCAATTATAGTATAATAAAATTAATATAAGTTATCGGTTAACTAAATGATAAGAGAAGGTGATTAAATGGATTATGTAGTAAAAAGTATAGCTCTTTTCATAGCCGTTTTACCAGTAATCATTTTAGGAAAATATATATACAATAAAGATACGGTTGAAAAAGAACCAATTCCACTTCTTTTATTACTTTTTCTCGGAGGTATTTTATCAACTCTTTTAACGGTCTTGATGTCGTATACTCTTTTTACTTATGTTCCATTTTTCAAAATAGCGAAATTTAAATTGAATTTTATCGAATGCTTTATTTCAGTATTCTTTGGTATTGGCATGATTGAAGAGATGTCCAAATGGATATTTACTTTCGTCATAGCGTGGAACAATAAAGAGTTTAATCACATCTATGATGCGATTGTCTACTGTGTCTTTGTCTCTTTAGGATTTGCTTGTTTTGAAAATATATTATATGTCTTATTCGCTAATGAAAACATTATTAGGACAGCTCTCCTTAGAGCTTTTACTGCAGTACCGGGTCATGCTTTTTATGGAATGTTAATGGGATATTACTTGGGATTGTCAAAGCTTTCATACATCAATAAAGATAAACATCGCTATCGCAAATATCTATTATTAAGTATGTTTGTTCCAGTTTTAGTTCATACACTATACGATTATATTTTAATGGTCAATGTCGGAATAGATGAGACTATATTGACTTTGTTTTTTAACCTATATGTCGTTGGCCTTTTCTTGTTTGCCTATTCTAAAATTAAAAAATTATCTAAAGTTACAGTTATGATGATAAATAATTCTAATACTGAAATCTTTCCAGTATACGGAGTTTTTGGTTCTAGAAAAAAACGTAAAGAAGAGAAGAGTGTCATCGAAGAACATACTAGTCAAATTAATATTGGAAAAGGTGAAGTATGAAAAAGAAGTTGAAGCAAAAATGGATTTGGTTGATAACTCTATCGATAATTTCTATTCTGATAGCAAGTTTAGTTTTATTAAAAAGAGCAGATCCCTTTGATATTATCATTACTAAAAATGTATCACTAATTAGAAACGATGTGTTAACTATAATTTTTAAAGTTATTACTAACTTGATCCATCCCATAACTGTAGTCTTGATATTAGTAATCTTTGCTATATGGGTTCGCAATAAGAAAATAGTTTTCTATACTTTGTGGAATTTAGTCAATGCTTTACTAATTAATGGTTTATTAAAGGTTATTTTCACTAGAGAAAGACCACTTGAATATATGCTTATCGATGAGAAAGGTTATAGTTTTCCTTCCGCCCACAGTATGGTTGCGGTCGCATTCTTTGGCTTTTTCATCTATCAAATTTGGCATACTAAAATAAAAAAAGAATTTAAATACTTGTATTCAATTCTTTTATTGATTGTAATTATAGCCATCTGTTTTAGTCGAATATACTTAGGAGTTCATTACTTTACTGATGTATTTGCTGGAGCTATAATATCGTGTTGTTATTTAATTCTTTTTACCAATTATATCGAAGATTACATTTATAAAAAAAGAAGTCGTAAGTGACTTCTTTTAAATATGTTCTTCTTTTTTATAAAAGAATTTATCATTAGAGTATTCATCTAAAGTTTTTAGAGGTACTTTAAACGACTCTAAAGATTTACCGTTATTTCTAATTGTTATCTGTAGATATGTCTGGTCAAAATTATCGATTATTTCATCTGTAAAATATTGATTAAAGCCATTAGCCTCACTGAGTGATATTTGATAGTTATCAAAATATTTTTTAACACTGTTATTATCGGTAGAACTGTTATCAGTAAAAATAGCTTTGCCATCGTAGTACAACGAAATGATAAAATCGTAATCGTCACTTGGTCTTTCACTATCTAAATATCTAAAATCAGTTAAATTTAAAGTATTTCTTTCATTCGTAAACGTAGCATTTCCACTTATCGTGAAAGTATCACTTTCATAAGTAAATAGTAGATGTCTAAACTCGTGATAGTTAGAGAAAAAGTAGATTGTTAAATAGACGATTACTATTAATAAAAATAAAAGTATTGTTAAAAAAACATTTCGTGGTAATTCGACAAAACTTACTTCTTTGTATTTATATTTTCTACCAAACATAACATCACCCTATAGTAATTATAACATAATAATTGAGTATCTAAGAACACTAAAAGAAACTTTTATAAATTTATTAACATATTTAGAAAAGTATGTTAAAATTAAGATTATGATAGAGGTGAATTTATGCGATGTGTTAAATGCAACAGCGAAATACCTTTAGGGTTAGACTTTTGCATAACATGTGGTCATAAAGTAGAAGAAAAGAATAATGGGTTGGAAAATGTTTTAGAAACAAAGAGTAAGAACGAAGATGTTTCACTTGAGTCATCCTCTTATACTGATTCGAAACTAAATGGACTACTAAAAATGCAAATGGAAATAGCTGACGCTATAAACTTGGGTGTTTCTTTAAAAGAAGAAAAAGTTAAAATTGAAGAAGAGAAAAAAATCGAAGATATTAAACCAGTTAACGAATTAGAAAAAGTAAAATCACCATCTTTATTGCCAGTATTCGTTTTGATCGGTTTGTTATTTGTCGGTTTAGGAGTCTCTTTAGTTGTTTCAAATGTCAATAATAAAAAAGAGGATGAACCAGTACTGGAAGATTCAACTGCTGACCATGACAAAGTTGATGAAGATACGATAACGACGAACAATCCTAATTACGGTAAGGCATCTGATGTTAACAATTATCTTCAAAGAGGAGATGTCGGTCTTGCCAGTATGTACAGTTCGGAGACTAACAGTTATAAAACAGTCGATGTCGAAGTTACTAAGTTTTATCGTAACAGTGAAGTAGAACCACTCATTAATCAATATCTATCTAGTAACCCACAAGGTTCTCTAAACCTTGAAGAAGGTAATGAATGGGTTGCTGTTGAATATAATGTAACACTTAACAATTTCACAACGTCAACAAGTGGAGTAGCTAGTAACTTAGATCTTCAAATATCAGGATTGAACAGTGAACAAGTTATTTTTGAGGGTAATGCTTATAATGTCAATAATTATAATATCCAGTACGAAATAATTCAAAGTGGTAGTAGTGGTAGGGCAATAAACTTGTATCAACTTCCAAAGGGATGTACTGACTATTTGTTACAGTTTGGAAGTTATAATCAAACGATTGCTTACTTTAAGGGAGAATAAAATATAGGGGAAGTACTTTATGGAGTACTTCTTTTTTTAGGAAAGAGGAGAGAAAATGAATAATATTTTAATAATTTTAGGAAGTGGAATGAACGGTTTTTCAACCGAGGTAGTAAATGCTGATATTACTTTAGTATCAGATGATGTAAATTTGAAAAAAGCTAAGCTTAATTTTGACGAAATAATAAGAATCGAAAGAAAAACCGGGATTCAGGTAGAAGAATTACATAGTAGTTATAACCATGACAAAGTTACGTCTTTAAAAAGTATCTTTTTAACAAAAGGGATAAATAGTATGATAACTGTAAGATATTCAAAAGATTTTACTAATTCTTTAGTCAGATTTAATTTGGACAATAAAGATAAAGTAGATGAAGTGATTACCAATTATTTAAAAGTGTTAACTCAAGAGAAACACACTAGTCATAACAAAGTAAAAACTATTGCTAAAAATAGATATTTATGATATAATATGCAACTTGTGAGGGATGAAAGATGAATAAAACATTAACACCAAAAGAAATATATGATCGTTATCAAGTAGTGTCTACTCTTTTAAAGAAAGATGAACAATTATTTGAAGATATGTTAACGATGCTTAATTTAGGATTTAGAATATCCGATGATACTATAAAATTGTATGATTATCATAATTTATATATAGGAGATTTAGAGTTTTTTACTAACTTTAAAGCGACGGGAGCTGAACCTATTTTAAGTGCTGATTTACAGTTGTTAAATGACATAAATGTGTCAATTAAAAAGGATCAAGAAGGTATTTATCGTTTTAAAACTGATGGAATGCTTATGCGTGATATCGAACTTGCTACTTCTGTTGATGAAAAACTTTTAAATATCTTATATCGTGATAAATTTGATGGTAAGAGTTATGATTTAACTGCTTGTATTCAAAAAGATGCTTTATCGCTAGTTGCTAATACTAATACATTTACTCGTGGTTTAGTAATTAATGATAAATTGGCTATGTATTACGAAATAGATAAAGTAAAACAAAATGTCTTTAAAGTTCAATTAGATAATGAATCAAAGTTATTTACGAAGATCGTTAAAGATGGACAAGTTGATAGGAAGACCGAAATCGATACTAGTTTATCTAATAAAGATATAATTTCTTCTCCGAAAGCCCAGAATTTAGTTAACTTTGTCGTAGGAAACCTATACAAAGCAATACCAGGTTTTGAGGAGTATGTAAATAAAAAACACCCAGAATTTATAGATAATATAAAACCGATAGAAACTTCTTCCAAATTAGATGATCATATCGAAAAGTACAGTTTAAATGGTTTAAAATTACCTAATGAAATAAAGTGTAAACAAAAGAAGCTAGACAAATAAAAGTCTATCTTTTTTTTGGTTATGTGGTATAATTTATCTAGAATAGGAGGGATTTTATGAGAGCTGTAGCAATCAAAGGAGTAAAAGAATTCGAATTAACAGATATCGAGGAACCAAAAGCCGAACCTGGTAAAGTTTTAATCGATGTTAAAAAGACAGGAATATGTGGATCAGATATTCACTATTGGGTAGCTGGAGCACCAGTTGGTCTAGTAATGGGACACGAATATTGTGGTATTGTTACTGATCCAGCTGATCGTGAAGATTTGAAAGTAGGTGACCGCGTAACGGCACTTCCAATTTCACCATGTGGACATTGTAAAGCATGTCTAAGTGGAAATGTTCAATATTGTTTAAATACTTGGACTCATGCCACTGGATTATCACTAGACAACCCTGGAGGTCTTGCTCCAAAAATGGCTATTAGAAGTGATATGGTTATGAAAGTGCCAGATAATATTAGCGATGAAGAAGTAGCGATGGTTGAACCAACTGCAGTTGGACTTCACGCCGTTCATTTAGCTGATGTTAAAGTTGGAGATAAAGTATTAGTAATTGGTGGAGGAATCATCGGTTTAGTATCTGCCATGTTTGCTAAAAAAGAAGGAGCAAGTCATGTTGCTGTAGCAGAGACCAACCCAGCTCGTGGACAAAAAGCTGTCTCACTTGGAGTTGCTGATGAGTTCTTAGATGCCAAAGACGAAAAATTTGTCGACAACGCTATGGCTATGGGTGGATATGACATCGTTATTGAATGTTGTGGAAATTCAGCTGCCGTAACAACAGCTATTTCATCAGCGCGTCCTGGAGGAACAGTAGTCTTAGTCGGAGTTAGTCTAGGACCAGTTACAATTCCAGCCGTTACTGCTGTAATGCACGAGTTAAAGGTTCTTGGAGCAATTGCTTATACTAAAGAAGAGTTCCAAACTTGTATTGATTTAATGGCTGCTAATCAGATTGACGTTTTAAAATTTGTAGGTGAAATTGTTGGACTTGATCAAGTTCAAGCATCTTACGAAAAATTGACATCTGGTGAAAGCGACGTCGTTAAGATTTTAGTAGATCCTAATAGATAAGAAGTTTAATACTTCTTTTTCTTTTATCTAAATTTTGTTATAATAGGATTTCAAAGGAGCATTTATGAAATATTTAGAAAGAATACCTCAAGCTAGTGAATTTAATGATTTATCACGACGTGTCAAGTTTGCTGTTCGTGATGAGAAAGTAGTTGATATTGCTCTTAGTCATTCACTTTATTCAATATGCGTCTATGATGAGGATAGACTAATCGGATACGGAAGAATAATTGGTGATGAAACGATATTTGTCTACATTCATAGTATTATGGTTGATCCGCTCTATCAAGGACAGAATATTGGAACTACTATTGTAAAAAAGTTGATCGATAAATGTTTAGAGTATCGTAAGATGAATAGTGAATTGAGAATATACCTATCAGCAGTTAAAGGTAGTGAAAAGTTTTATGAAAAATTGGGATTTATTTCACGAGAAGACTATGGATTAGGTAAGGCAATGGTGTATAATAAATGAGAAGGAGATGTTTATTGTGAACGAAGAAGAATTTAATAAATTAAACGTATTTGGAAAGGGAGAACCAAATGTAAATTTTGCCCAATATTTTATTGGTAATAGTTACTTAAACCAATTAGGAAAGACTGCTGACGGTGTCGGTTTTGCCAATGTAACATTTGAACCAGGTTGTAGAAATAATTGGCATATTCATCGCGCTAAAAGTGGTGGTGGACAAGTCCTTTTATGTGTAGCTGGTTATGGTTATTATCAGGAAGAAGGAAAGCCTGTCCAAAATTTGAAACCAGGAGATGTCGTAGTGATACCAGCAAATGTCAAACACTGGCACGGCGCTAGAAAGGATAGTTGGTTTTCGCACATCTCAGTTGAAGTACCAGGAGAAGAGACATCTAATGAATGGTTAGAACCAGTTACTGATGGAGAATATAATAATTTATAATAGATATGTTAAATGTTTAAATAGAGATAAAAAAAGATTATCATTTAGTGATAACCTTTTTAATTTAAAATATATATTCCTATTGTTAAGTAGGTTGCAAATATTATCCAAGCTAAATAGAAGAGATTTAAATATGCTGAAAGTTTAACTCGTTTATAGAAAAGTTTAATCATAAGTATTACTGTAACATCTAATATTAATATCCAAATTACTGCGAAAAGACGCCATTTTAATAAGAAAAAAATTATTGACCATAACAAATTAATAAACAGTTGAAGATAATAGACAAAGCTTTCTAGTTCGATACTAGTATCAGTATTTTTATTTAAAATATAAAAAGATATTCCCATAAGAAGATAAATTATTGTCCACGCAATTGGGAAGAAGATACTAGGAGGAGCAAGTGGCGGTTTAACTAAAACATTGTAATCGATACTTTTAGAAATTATGACTCCAATTAGAGAACCTAAAATGAGAGGTAAAAATATTTGAAAAGCTGACTTTAATTTTTCTTTCATAATCCAATCCTTTCTATTATAATTTATGATTTAAATAAAGATTTATACTAGTAGGATCATCAAAATAAATAATATTATTGTGTTATAATGTTTTAGGAAGTGATAAAGTTATGGAAAGAAATATTGATAGGATTTTGTATTCACTTTCAAAATCTAAATTTAGAAGTAGTTTTCATTTAAAAGAAGGGGATAAAAATTACATAGCAAGTAAAGGACTTGATAGAGTAGAGAGTCATGCTCGAGATTTTATTGCTAAACGTTTAGCACCAAAAGATATTCCTAATGATGGTAAGCAGACACCGATGCGTGGACACCCAGTATTTGTTGCACAACATGCAACGGCAACTTGTTGTAGATCTTGTTTATATAAATGGCACAAAATAGAAAAAGATAGGGAATTGACTAAAGAAGAACAAGAATATATCAAAAAAGTTATTATGAAATGGATAGATAAAGAATTAAATTAATATATATAATATTGGATATTAAAGAAAGAAGATGATTATATGAAAGTTGGTTTAGTTTTAGAGGG
Organism: uncultured Bacilli bacterium; assembly: GCA_947629075.1. Taxonomy (GTDB): domain Bacteria; phylum Bacillota_I; class Bacilli_A; order RF39; family UBA660; genus CANRCI01. Next base: position 11,175 of record CANRCI010000029.1, read on the forward strand.
TGGTGCCATGCGCGGGTTGTATACAGCTGGTGTGTTAGATGTCTTTTTGGATGAAAATATCGAAGTTGATACGATGATTGGTGTATCGGCTGGTGCAGTATTTGGCATTAACTATTTATCCCATCAAAAAGGTAGAGTTTTGCGATACAACAAAAAGTATGCTGGTGATAAAAGATATATGTCCTTTACTTCGTTATTAAAGACAGGAGACATTGTCAATAAAGATTTTACATATTACGAGATGCCTTCTAAATTAGATATATTTGATGAAAAAGAATTTGAAAAAAGTAAGACAAAGTTTTATGCAACAGTGACAAATTTAGAAACTGGTAAAGCAGAGTATATAAGAATTACTGATGCCTTTAAACAGTTGGAATATTTGCGTGCTTCAGCCTCTATGCCACTCGTATCTAACATTGTTGAGATTGGTAATCAAAAGTATTTGGATGGAGCAGTTGCTGATTCTATTCCTATCGATAAAATTATTGAAATGGGCTGTGATAAAATAATTGTCGTTTTGACAAAACCAAAGGGTTATCGTAAAAGAAAGAGTACTAATTCACTCATGACTGCTAGATATAAAGAATATCCAAAGTTTAGAAGAGCTTTCAATAATCGTTATAAAAACTATAACGAATCATTAGATAAAATTGCTAAATTGGAAAGTGAAGGTAAGATATTTGTCTTACGACCATCAGAAAAAGTTAAAGTAAAGAGAATAGAGAAGAATGCTAATCGTTTGGAAAAAATGTATAAATTAGGAGTAAAAGACGCTAAAAATAAAATGAGTAGTTTGAAAAAATATTTAAGCAGTGATAAAGAATTGGTAAAATAATGACAAAAAAAAGACTTATGAATGAAGTCTTTTTTTATAAATAATTTTTTAAATCTTCAACCGCACTCTCTTGCATTTCAACATAGTTTTTAACTATCTTGGCAACTTCTTTATCGAATTTTTTGTTATTTAAAATTTTTCTTCCTTCGATAATTCCCATATTTACACCTTGAAGAAGCATCTCACTTATTTTGGAATTACTTTTATCAGTTAGAGTTTTCATCTCAATTCCATACCAAGTCATAGTTTTATTCATCATATTGGTATCGTGTGGTTCATCTTCACTGTTGTACTTCTGATAGACATCTTCAATTTCCTCAGCTAAGTTTTGATAATAGACATGTAAATTTTCAACTAACTTTTTAAAACTTTCATCCTCAATTTTATCGATGACGAAATTAGTCGCATCCATTCCCATACAACAACCTTTGTGAATTTCATCTAAAGCATTTATATTTTCATCTTTTTTTAATTCTTTCATAATATCCTCCCAATAATATTTTGAAAAATAATTAAGTAATTATACTTTAAAAATAGAAATGTAAAGAATAGTAAAATTGAATCTTGATAAATTTTACTTTAAAACTTGTATCTGATAAAATTATTTATAATAGAGGTCGATAATATGAATTGGTTAAACTATTATGAATCTTTAAAATTTGATTATCAGAGAGTAATGAAAATTAATTCAAAACGAATAGTTGGTCTACAAAATTTAAAAGTAGTCGGTAATATCAAATATAAGAAAAAATATAATTATGTAACCTTAGATAGTAAATTAAAATGTGATAAAGATATCGTAATAATTATCGATAATGATGAGTTACGAATCGATAACTTAGAACAGGTAAAAGTACTTAATTATTATTTGGATAATTATCAGAAAAACATAAACTTTTTCAAAAAGAATAAGTTTAAAAAAAATTATTCACGTATCAAAAACAATTTATTGATCTCTCTATATAAAAAGATTGTTAAAATTTATAATTATGCTTTAAAGAATAACATTAGAGTAAAAGATATATTAGTAATTAACTACGATAAAAATGTCAATAATAACAATATTCTTAAAGAATTAGATGCCATTTTGAGTGCTTATTTTTTAGATGGAGATGAACGTGTTTACTTTATCTATAATTATATGTGTGACTATTTAGATCAGGAATTTAATGACTTTAACATATGTGATTTTCAAAATAATCGTTGTGTATCGCGAAGAGATTTGGAGTGTAAGAATTGTAAAAATCCTCTCGTTTATGGTTGTTGTTTTACTAAAGGTAGAGTTTGTCCCAATCTCGTCAATAATCATTGTTGTACTAAAAATTTGTCGTGTAAATTTTTTACTTGTCGTTATTTAGAGAGAAGGGGAATTAAATATCGTCCTTGGGATTATCCAATTATGACTTTGTTTTTTAATCGTAAAGAATTAAAAATAATTGATATGTCGATTACTTTAAAAGAAGAAGATATTATGAAGAAATTGATTAAAGATTCTAGATTTAAGAATTTTATTTATCGTTTCAATTCATTTTTATAGAAAAAGTATTAGATTTAATTCTAATACTTTTTAGTTATAAACACTGTTTGTAAGTTCCGTAACAGCTGTTAAGATGTAGGATATTTTATACCAAGTTGCATAATCTACGCGTCCGGTTTCACTGAGTGAAAATATTTCTTGAAAAGTTTTAACGGCATTAGTGGTGGCACTATCAAAAAGTCCGGTTGGTCTAGTAATTCGAGGAATTTTGGGATAACTACCACGAATGTAGTTTAAGGCATTTTGTAGAACATAGACATCGATACTACAATCTCCTTCTTGTAATGTTTCAGTAAAAGAATAGGGGTACTGATCTGTTACTCTGGCTTCATATATATTAGTATTATTACCATAGTAATATCGCAATATTTCTAGAGCACTATAACCATTGTCACCCAATCTTTTAGAACCCCATTGACTGAGATATCCACTCTCACTGGTCTCACTTTTATAATGAGCTAAAAGGGGTTCAAATCTTATTCCACTTCTTATGTAATTGTTAAATATTTCATCGACTACTCTAGAAATTGGTTCAAAAATAGTTCCTCCACGAGTATATTTTTGATCATAACTAGTACTTGAAGTAATTGTAAAATTATATCCCTTATTGCGATACCATTCAGTATAAATGCGATTCAAAGTAAATGAGATAATTGCTAAGACATTGGCTTTTATCGTTTCTTCCGGCCAAGTACTATAAATTTCACTACTGGCAACATTCTTGATATATTCGACAAAATTCACTGTGTAATTGGGAGCACTACTGTTAGATGGTGTACCATCGTGGACGATGATTGACTCGGGAACGACCACTTCTCTTAAAATTATTGGAGCGATACCATCATTGGCATTGTCTTCTTCATTCCACAAATTAGGTGGATAATCTC
>CANRCI010000030.1 GCA_947629075.1 uncultured Bacilli bacterium
CTTTAAAATTTAGTTTCGACACTCGATCAATGCTGATTTAGTGTCATATTTTATTGCTATTACCAATAAGGTAAGGAATAATAAAATGATAGCAATAAGCCGAAGGACTTTTATAATAAAAGTTCTTTTTTTTCATTTTATCCCTCTTTTCTTTCTCAAGATTGGAGGACGACACTCACATCAAATGTTCCTATAAATGCTATACTATGATTTATCTAACAATCTGTATAATAATAATGAACAGTTAATTTTTTTATTTTGCCATCTTGAAGTTCCGTTTTATAACCAGCACCATTTCTATACAAAGGTGTGTTAACATCTTCCGGACCATGAACTACAACTTCACCTTTTGTTTTCTCTTGATAGCTTTCATACGCATCTCCTAAGATACTTTTCCAAATTTTTTCAAAACTTTTGTCAGCTTCAGAAACATTTTTTTCTTTAGGTTTTGTAACTTGTCTTATTAACTCTTCTCTAACTGCTTTGGCCGTAACTTTTCCTTTTACTTCAATCTCAAAAATTTTAGAATAATCATCTTTTTTACATAAAAAATTTAAACAAGGATCTAAAACGTATTCTTCTCCATTAAAATTAAAACATATCCAAGAATGATAATACTTAGGAGTTCTTTCATCAAACTTTAAATTTCCTCTTTCAATATAGTCATCATCATTGAAAAAGATTATTGCCGATTCCGTTGTTTCCCAACACCATCCTTCAAGTGCTCCAATTGACATCAAATCAAATATAGAACCTTCATAATCACTCAAAACTTCAATATGTAATTCACTTAATCTACTTATCAAATATTTTACAATTTTTGGTTTTATTCTTTTAGAATGTAAGAAATTAAACTTTTCTTCTTCTGTTAAAGGTTTTTTGTCAATTCCTTTGCTTATTATTTCATTAATTCCAAACATTTTTAATTTCCCCTTTCAAATTGTTGATTATTCTAACACAAAAATAACTCTTTTACAACACTTTGATACAATGAGAAATAAACACATTAAAATTATGTTATAATTAGGTAGAAAGTTCAGGTGGAAAAATCAAATGACAAAAGAAGAAATAAATAAAAAAGTATTTGAATTGCAAAACGATGAAGAAATTATTAATTTTGTGAAAGAACGATTAAATGAGCTCGAAATAAATAGCGTTGAAAAGACAGTTGGACAAAATTATACGGATAGTTTCCAAGACTATATATCACAAAAGATGCACTATAAAGCAGCTGAAAATTTTAATGATGCAGAATGCCCTGACTTAGTGTATGATGATATAACTCCATATGTCAATTTGATTAAAGAAATAAAAACAGGCACTTGGTATAACGAACTCACTCTATTTACTACAATCTTTTTTCTAATAGATGAATATTTACCCAATGACGATATAGGATTAGGTAGATATATGACATATGCATCACATAAAAATAAACGCTTATCAATCAAAACCGTTAGTGAAAATGGTGTTGCTTTTTGTTCTGAAAAAGCTGGGATGGCACACAATTTATTTAAGTTTTTAGGCATTGATTCCGAAGTTGTTTGTGGTGCTAGAGATTCTGAATTGCATTCATATAACTTTATTTATCCTAATGGATATGAAAACGAACCCATGGTCTTATTCGATCCATCACATTTTGTCAATTTTACCAATGGTAATGATAAAGTATCTTTAGGTTTTTATAAAGCCTTTCGTAGAGAAGATTATGAAGCATTAAAAAACGGAACACCAACACAAATAGATTTAACTAAGACAGAAGAAACTTATCGTAAATTATATGGTTATAATGGATTTTTTGATGGTTATGATTTCGAATACGAAACCCCTACTTATATTTATGGTTTAGAGAATGCTAAAAATTATAAAAACTCTAATCACGTAGGTAACTAAAAAATTACACATTTATCATTCAAACTCTTTCGGACTTATCACTATTATGAGACACAATAACATTGTTTATTTTTTTACTACATCTTTTCACCTTCTCTATATAATTTGTTTTTTAAAAAATACCATGTTATAATTTAGTTATATAAAGTAGGAGGAAATTAAATGAATAACAATTTATCAAATGTAAACACCTTTGAATTAGACGACTTAGATCTGTCGCCAGAACAAATTTTAAGTTACTGGACCCCAGAGAGAAAAAAGAATGCAATCGCTATTGATACACTTTTTGAACCTGAAGTTGGTCTTGTAGAGGGAGAAAACGCTGTGACGACTGAGCCAAAAGAAGCTGATTTAACTAAAAGACCTTTTGAAGCAGCTGGAAAATTATTTTTTACCTTAGACAATAAAGACTTTGTCGGAAGTGCAAGTATCGTTGGTCAAAATAATATTCTTTTAACAGCAGCCCATTGTGTTCAAGATAGTAAAACTGGAGATATCGCTGAAAACTTTCTTTTTTCACGTTGCTTTTCAGGTGAATCATCCGCAGAAGATATCGCTTTTAAAAAAATCGTTTTGAAAGAAAATTGGGTAAAAGAAAAAAGTCGTAGATGGGACTATGCTTTTGCTATCCTTGCTACAAACTCTAATGTTTCAAAACCACTTCAATATGCTGTAAATATGGACTTAACAAACAAAACTGTAAATGCGTTTGGATATCCAGGTAATTTCTTTGAAGGAGCCCAAATGGTTTTCATCAATGGTTCTGTAAGTAAATCAGGAAACAATTTGTGGCGTTTACCAGGTAATAGAATGCTTACTGGTTGCTCAGGAGGTCCTTGGGTTTTAGAAGACAATGAAACAGTAGTAGGTTTAAATGGAGCTTCAACAACTTTAAAAATACCTAACGTTTTATTATCTCCAATATTTGATTCGGAATTTGATAATCTATATCAATATACTGTATCTCTAGCAAAGGAGAGTGAATAATATGAATTCTGTACGTTACTTTAAACTTTTAAATGGTGGGGCTTTCGTTGCCCAAATCGTCATCGAGTATCGTGAAAAGCAAACTGATGACAAAGGAGACGTAAGTTATGAAGCTAGTTGGAAAACTTGGTTTACACCAGGATACAGAGATGTTTTACAATTCGCTGAAAGAACAGTTGATCTATTACACGATTCACCAATTCCAGATGGAGCTCAAGTAAGAATAAACGTTTTCGTTGCAGCCGGAAACAGTGCACCAGCATCTGAACAATTTGTTTATGATAAAACAAGTGGAGCAATGGCTTGTTATAACATCACGGGAACAACCTTAAACAATCAATTATCCCTATTGTATCATCAATAAAAAACGAGAAGCCGAAGCTTCTTTTTTTATGTGAATTTATAAAAATTAAAAATACAATAACTATTTCAACTAACAAAATATTATCAAGAATTATGTTATAATATTAATATAATTTTACTTATGCATTTTGATAGAGAAATAATCATACCATACTTCTCTACTCCTTTGTGTGTTAATAAGAAGGTGAATATATTGGAAGTATTAAGATATAAAGTAGATAGTGATTCCTATTATAATTATTATTTGATAAATGATGATAAAAAATAGGAATAACATATTGTGATAATGGAGATTTGTATTTTACCCCATTTGAACTCGGTAAAGAAATAGATTTTTTGATTACAAAAGAAAATATGGTTATATATAATTTGTTTGATGACTTATACAAATTATTTAAAGAAGGAAATGTATTTCAAGTAAGCGATTATGATTTATTACAATGCAATGACATTAATGAAAAAAAGAAATTATATAAACGAGTTTTTATATCAAATCAAGAATTAAAAAATAGTGATCTGTATAAAAAAGTATTTGATAATGAAAAAATAATTTGGATTAGTGATGATAGTGTTTCTTTTGACTATAAAACCGCTGACTCCATGACAATTAGTAACGAAGGTGATTATTTTAAATTGCGATTTACCTATTACGGAAATGATTTACCCTACATAAGAAGTATTAGAATCCAAAATGTCCGTAGTAGATATAAACCATTTAATGGGCTTATGATGGATTTTTATAATAATTTACAAATGTATGATCCAAATGCTCATCAAATGCAACAAGAAAAGCCAAAACAATTAATAAAATAAAATTATTGTGTTACCATTTCTATTATAAAAATCAATCGAAAGATTGGTTTTTTTGTTGTGTTTTAATATTTTCGATAATTAATGGATAAAAAATCATCAAAAGTTTTAATAATTTCATCGTCTTTAAACGCTGAAAAATGATGCAAAATTTTATTAATGTAATCCTTGTTATTAGCATAATTTTGGAATAACTGTGGGTATTCTCTATGATAATTTCCTAGAAGCATTATTACCCCGAGTAATTCTGTTTTATAATCAACAGTTATATGAATTCCATTAACTTTTTTATGAATACTTTGCATCATTATCACCTACACTTATTTTAACAGATAAGAGATGAGGCAACAACCATTTTAAATTGCATCTCATAATATGTTTTGATTGATACAGAAACTGTTTGCAAGATTAGTAATCTTGCAAAATATTAATTAATAATTGCTATAGTATTTAAAAATATGTATAATAAAAGCGATATAAATATGTGATAGAGGTAATTATGAAAAAGAAAAAATTAAGTATTTTATTGGTATGTTTAATATGTTTGTTTATCCCAAAGGCGGTATTTGCCCACCCTGGAAGGACAAACAGTAGCGGATGTCATACATGTAAGACAAATTGTGCCAAATGGGGATTAACCCAAGGAGAATATCATTGTCATAGTGGTAATACATATAAAAATTCCAAGGGTCAAGTATTTAGTTCAGATGGGTCAATGATTAGTAGTTCATCTACTAAAAATACCACCAATAGTAATAAAAATAATACCACAGGTAATAGTAACAATAATGCCCAACAATCTGTTGTTAAAAAGACTACCAAAAGTAGTGATAATACTTTAAAGTCAATGACTATTGATGGTAAAAATATTGAGTTATCTGATAAAATGAACTACAAAACAAAAAAAGAAAAAGTAGATATTTCAGTAAAAACAAATGATAGTAAAGCAACTTATAGTATCGACAATCATTCCTTAAAGATTGGAACAAATACCATTAATATAAAAGTGACAGCCGAAAAGGGAAATGTAAGAAACTATAGTATATCAATAGATAGAGAAAAACTAAGCAATAATACAAACATAAAAATAATGGTTGATGATGAAAAAATTAACTTTGTTCTTGGCGAAGCTGATGTTAACGTATCTTCTGATACTAACAATTTAAATTATACCTATGAATTGGAAGATAAAAACGCAAAAGTCAAAGTTGAAGGAGATAAAGATCTAAAATCCGGAGAAAATACTGTAATATTTACTGTGACTGCAGAAGATGGGACTGAAGCAAAATACAATTTAAAAGTTAATAAATACACAGAGACCGATGAAACAATGGGTGCAATATTAGGCCTAGCCACAACCGGTGGTATTGGTTATGGAACTTATCATCTTATTAAAAAAATGAAGAAAAAATAAAATATGAAATTATAGCAAAAAAGTAGACATAAAAGTGTGTCTACTTTTTCATATACTCTTTAATTAATTATCCCTCTTCTTTTTTACAATAAACCTATCAACGGATGCTAGAACAGCTGGTAACAAAACAAGAATTAGAATAGTTGAACATAGCGTTCCTTCAGAAATAGTCTTACATATTTTAGCAGCAATAGCAGATGCAAAACAAGCAATTATCAAAGTAACAATAATGAGAATGGAACTTGATGTTAAAATTGTATGAATAGATTTATTGTACGATTCGATAATAGCGTCTTTCACTCCTAATTCACGACGATTTTCAAGATAATAAGAAGTATATAAGATTGCATAATCGATAGTTGCTCCCATCAAGATACTTTGAACTATGAGCAAAGCGATGAAATAAACGTTTTCTCCTGCTATCGACAATATTCCCATCGTCAAATAAACTGCACATTGAATTGTAAGTACTAAGATTGTTGGGATAATAATCGATTTGAAAGTAACCATGACTACCATAAAAATTGCAATCATCGTAATTATCGTTATCAAATTCATCTCATTATCAAATGTTTTACTAATTTCGTATGCCATTGGTGAATCTCCAATAACATAGAATTCACCTAAATCATCACTTAACATATCTTTAACGTTTTGGATAAAACCGAAGGTCTCGTCATTTTCGGAATCCAACTTAGTATTTAAAACGACACGAGAATAGTTTTTACCAATCAATTGCTCTTTAGCATCTTTAATCGTCGTTTTCGCATCAATAATATCTTTTCGCATATCATCTTCAATAAAATCAGTAAATCTCTCATCATCTAAAATACTATTATTTAAATAATTCACAAATTCTTCAAACGTAAGTTGCCATGATTCATCATAATTTTTACAACTTCCATAATAAGTATAAAGTGCCTTTATCATGTTTTGTTCTACTCCATCTGATAACTTCAAAATAATGTCGTACATCTCATCAGAAGTGTAACCTATACCATTTAAACTATCATCCATAATTTTATTTACAGTAGTTAGTTTAGTTATTTTTTCATTATCAAAATTAGATGAATACTCTTTGTTAGTAACAACATTGTTTAAGACAAATTTTACGAAATCATTTAACGATATTTTTGGTTCTGTATTTACGTATGTAACATTGTAAAGTCCATATAATAACGACGTATCTTCCCTATTAGTGTTCAAAAAGTCAGATAAACTATCACTAGTATATTGTTTATTATTTAAAGTACTAGTCATGATCGATTGAACGAGATTTAGCTCTTTAATACTAGATGATGAAACATTACTAGCAAGAAGAGAATCTTTTTGATTTCGAAGAATAAAGTTTACAAATTCTAGAGGAGTTAAAGTGGTAGTGTTTTGTTTAGATACATATAACGTATATATTTCTTTAATCGTATTTCTATCTTTACCAATTAGATTTGCTAGTTCTTCATAACTATATTTTTTATCGTTTAAACTACTACCCATAATTACTTTTAATAGATTTAATTTATTGATAGTAACTTCATCTATTTTGCTTTTGATACCTAAAGTTCCATCATCACTTAAAATGAACGAAACAAACGATTGTGGCGTCATAGTCCAGCTAGCAGTATCTCCATTGACATAGTCGATTAAATTATACAATTTATACATGTCCTCTACTTTATCTATACCTAGTAGTTGAGCCATTTCCTCGACTGTACGTTTTGTTGGGTCACTTGCTAAAAGCGGATTACTTTTAAGAAGATTTTCTAAAGAACTAGTATCAAAACCATCTAAATAATTAGTCTTACTTTGAACAAGATTTACCCCACCTATAAATTCCATAAGACTATACTTTTTATCGTTCTTTGTATTTAAATTCTTCAACAATAGAATTTGCTTAATCTCATCTTCTTTTATTCCGAACAACTCTTGCAGTTCTTTACTATTTGATTCTTTAGTAATTAATTTTTTATTGCTGAAAGTATTTAGTAAATATATGTTTTGTACCGTTTCATTATCAAATGCATCAGCATAATTTTTATCAGTTAAAACGTCATTCAAAACAAAATTAGAAAACTCAGAAATACTCATTTTTAAATCGATATCATTTTTTAAAATATAATACTGATATAACTCTTTTACTGAATCTACATCTAGTCCAAAAAGATTAGCCATTTCACTAGGGGTCATCTTTTTCCCTATAGATTTCTTATTGACGAACTTAGTTAGAGTACCAAGTTTAGTTCTACTGGCACTATCTACTCGTTTAGAGTATTTTTTACTAGTTAAAACGTCGTTATTCATAAAGTTGGCGAACTGACTTAAAGTCATTTTTTGATTATTGTTCTTCGATCTATAGTAGATGAAAAGATCATCTATTTTACTTTTATCAATCTCTAGAATACTAGCGATTTCACTTGATGTTCTTTTTTTATTTATTTCATCTTTAGATATAAAATTCTTTAAACGAATTATATCTTTTTTGATATCATCATCGATTTCAGCATCCGTTTTAGGATTGTTATATGCTTCCTCCTCGATAAACTTTACAAAATCGTTGAACGTAATGCGTGGATTCTTGTTTTTGCTATAGTAATCATAATAAATTATTCTTAATAAGTAATCATCTACGGTTACATCGCTTCCTAGATCATTCAACTTATCATTTAATTTGTCGTAGGTAAGTTTTTCGTTAATCGTATTACTATATCCTAAAACCTCATCTACTTTATCTTTAGTCTCTAATTCATGTAGATATTTTGCTATTTTCTTTTCATCTTCATTCTTATAGATAATAGCAATCTGATTATTCTCTTTAAATACTTTAGATATTTCATCTGATTCTTGCTCTGTGTAATCGATACCTAAATTACCTTTCAACATAAAACATGTTATAAATACTAGGATAAATACAATCAAAGATATTGGTCTAAAGTGATAACTAAAATGACCAAGTCCCGTTAATTTGATATTGAAATTCTTCTTCTTCGTCTTTTCTATTAATTTATCGAATAAAAGAATTAAAGATGGTAAGACAAAGAAAATACAAACTAGACTGAATAGTACTCCTTTTGCCAAAATAAATCCTAAATCTTTACCGATTTTAAAACTCATAAAGACAAGAGCAAGTAGTCCAACAATAGTTGTAACAGAACTACTAGAAATAGATTGGAAAGCCTTATGTAAAGCCTCTTTCATAGCTTTTACTTTATCTTTTTCCTTTTCTTTTTCTTGATCATATCTGTTCATTAACATTATTGAATAATCCATTGATAAAGCCATCTGAAGAATCGCGGCGATGGAATTAGTGATGTGTGAGACATTAGAAAAAATAATGTTTGTTCCCTTATTGATCACTACTGCCATTAAGACAGATGTTAAGAATAAAAATGGCTCAGTAAATGAAGAACACATGATAAGAAGAATTATCAAAGCACAAAAGACAGCTAGTGCAACAATCCAGAATGGTAAGACTGATTTATTAGTTTGCGAAATATCACCACTAGTATAAATCTCATAATCTTCATATTTATCAGTTACCTTATCATAAACTTTACTAGCAAGAAGTGAATCTGATTTATCATCAACTGTGATTACATACAAAGTATATTGGTTTTTATTGTAATCTTCACTCTCATCGTAAGCGACTTCTTCAACACCATCAATCTTCTCCAATTCGCTCTTAATCGTTTGTTTTTCATCGGTTTTAAGATCTTTAAACATCAAGTTCAAAGAACTAGTCTCCACTTTTGAAAATTCATCCTCCATGATGTTCATTCCGATTCTAGTCTCTGAATCGTCAGGTAAATATTTAGCTATGTCATAATTAATTTTAACTTTCTGAGACAAAAACGCACATATAATTGTAAATACTATAAATAAACCTAATATAAAATACCTTTTATCAACTATGAAATCAGTAAACTTTTTCATGATAGGTATCACTCCTTTTTTTCGTTTCACATTACATTATATTCAGATTAATGCCTTTACGAAAGTATAAATTTACAAAATATGTCTAAATTTAGACACTTTATGTTAAAATGTATTTATTTGTTGAAATAACAGTGATACAATAAAGTATATTTGGGAAAGGAGATAAATTATGAAAGTTCAATGTCTAAATTCTTCAGCTGTTAAAACGAGAAACGCTATTAAGAAAGCATTCGCCGAGTTATTAAACGAAAAAAAAGAATTAAACAAGGTTACTGTAACCGAATTAGTAGATCGAGCACAAATAACGAGAAGTACTTTCTATACCCATTATGATAATCTATACCAGGTAGCGCAAGAATATCAATTACAAACTATCGAATTATTGTGTAATGAAGACTTAAAATTACATTCTAAAGATGATGTTTTAGAATATTTCGATAATATCTTTCACTGTTTAAAAGAAAACGAAAATACTTATAAGTTATTACTTACCACTAATGATTCTCTTCCCTTTTTAGATGAGTTAAAAAACATTGCTAGTCAAAAGATTTATGATGCTTTGAAGATGATTTATCCTTATAGAGATCTCGATTTAAAGCTTTCCTTCTTAATGGATGGAATCATGGTTGAGATTTTGAAATATTTCCGTAATGAAATTAAATATAGTTTAGATGACTTACTATTAAACATTAAAGAGATATTTAACAAAATTTTTAATTAGTCCATATCTATTAAATATGTTATATTAATGTAGAGGTGAGATGATGGATACAGTGATGCTTAATCCGATTGTAATATTGTTAGGTAAAGATATAATGATCAAGAAAGATGATGCGTATCCAGAAGATATCTATATAAAAGATGGGGTTACGTTTGATAATGACCATTACGGGTTTATCATTACTCATGACACCGCCGATGAATTTTCTTGTTCCTACCCTACCCAGTGTCCGATTGAGTCAATACGAATTGAAGATGGTAATTTAGTCATTTATGAAAAACACAAATCTATTTCGTGGAAAATTAATCCCAATGATGGTTGTATATATCGAAAAGCTAGATTTCTAGATATTGCTGATGAGGATACCAAATACTTGGAAAGTAAAGGTATCGTTGGAAAAAAAGAGATAAAGAAAGTTAATTCTTATTTTCGTTAAGGAGTTTGTTATGAAAGAAGAAAGATGTTATGGAGCGATTGTTGAAAGTGATGGAAAGATTCTTTTAGTTCATCACAACGAAGGTCATTGGGGATTTCCCAAGGGTCATATTGAGGATGGTGAAGATCCACTAGCTTGTGCGATTCGGGAAGTTAAAGAGGAAACGAATATCGACATTACTATAGATTCCCCTACTACTTACACTACGCGCTACTCGTCTAAACCAAATGTGATGAAAACAGTAATCTTTTACATCGGGAAACCAATTAATTTAAATGCTGTCAATCAAGCAAAAGAAGTAAGCGAAGTAAAATGGGTTAGTTTTGATTTAGCATTTGATCTACTAACCTTCTCTGATTCTAAAGAAATTTTAAAACAATATATCCAAGATAAAAACTCTAACAATTAAGTTAGAGTTTTTTCGTAATAATAAATGATACGCCCTTATTTTTGTGATTCTTAACTGCTATATCACATTGTAAAATATTAAGGGTCTTTTTAACGATTGATAGTCCTATACCAAATTCACCTTTTATACCTTTCCTAAATGGGATAAACATATCAGTAACGAAATCCTCATCTATATTAGGACCATCATTGTATAAAGTGATTTTGTTATTTTTGACAGTTATTTTGATCTCCGTTTCAGCATAGCGGACAAAGTTGTTTAGAATGTTATCGATTACTGTTTCCCAAAGTTCTTCCGTACCTTTAAATTTAACAGACTTATCAACTGAAAGTTTAATATTTATATCTTTTCTTTGGTGTTTAAATTTCTCGGTTGAAGATTTTATTATTTTATTTAACGATATTTCTTCATCATTTAATGCATTCTGTTCGTTTAAGTAATCTAATTTATTGAGATAAAGTAGTGAGTGAACTTTATCTTGCAGATTATTAGTCTGTTCTAAAATGACTTTAAAAGCGGTATCTTTATCTTCAATGCCATCTTCCACTGCTTCAATATATGACTTTATAACGGTAAGAGGTGTTTTAAAATCATGGGAAATGTTTTGATACATTTCGTTTTTTAGTTTTTCTTGTTCTAGCAATGAAAGACGCATACTTTCAATTGCCTTTTCTAAAGCTTTGAATTCATCATTGTGTTTTAAAGTCAATTCGTGAGAATAATTGGGGTTGTCCAAATTATCAACTTTATCTTTTAATTTATATATCTTCCTTACTAGGGCATGACCCCAGATAAATAATAGAAGTGAAATTACCGAACAAGTGAAAAGTAAAATAGGAACAATAATGTTTAACATCTCTTTACGAGTATTAATTATATGCTTATCATTAGTAACAGCAAACATTTCTCTATTACCATCCTTAATATGATAATAGTAATAATTAATTTTATCTTTCTGGTAAATTCCTTTCTTTTTATCAAGTGTCATTACTAATTTTTTAATATCAGTAGTACCTAGAATTTTTTTGATATTAGAACTAGTATGGATTTCTCCATCAGTAATACAAATATAGGCAACTTCTTTAACTCTGTTTATTTTTTCAATATCATCATCTTTTACTATTTCCAAAGTTTTCTCTAAATTATAATAGATTACTCTTTCATATACTGGGCTACTAAGTTTAGGAATAATTACGCCAATTGTGATAAAGATTATTAAGAAAGCTAGTACAAGTAAGTGTAATAGTTGTTTACTTAAATCGTATTTCTTTTTCATGATAAGCGATAACCATAACCATAAACAGTATTGATACCGAGATGAGGCATTTTTTTACGAAGTCTTCTTACTAAGTCATCACAAGCACGGTCACTTCCGTAATAATCATCTCCCCAGACGGTATTTAATATCTCTTCACGAGTAAAGCTTCTCCCAATGTTTTTTATGAATAGAACTAAAAGATCAAACTCTAAATTGGTAAGTTTTATCTCTTGGCCTTTATCGGCCACTACTCGTTTGGAAACATTTATTGAATAATCATCATAATTTATAACATCTTCGGTTTTGTATACTCTTTTGATCATATTGTTTACTCTTAAAACTAATTCTTTCGTCGAATATGGTTTTGATAAATAATCATCACTTCCCAGTTCTAAACCAATAATGCGATCGATATCTTTATCCCTAGCTGATGTAAAGATAACTGGTACTTGGTCATCATTTTTTCTTATTTCTTTAATGACTTCATAACCACTGATATCATCCTTTAACATGATGTCTAAAATCCAAAGATCGATGTTTTGATCAATCATTTTAAGAGCGTTCTTTCCAGTAGTTACCTGTAATACTTCATAACCTTCTTTTTCCAGATACATTTTGATCAAATTGGAAAGATCCATTTCATCCTCTACTAAACAGATTCGATACATAAAATTCACCTGTCTTTATTATATCACCTTATTACAAGTTTATTAAGTTTGTTAAGTTGTAATAGGAATAAGTTTTATATTTATTTAATTATTTTAATTCTATCTCTATCTTCCTCCTTTCTATTATCAGTATACCTAACCTTTATATAATCCATGTTAAAATATTATGAAAAATTATGGGATTAAAAAAGAATAGTTTTTCTATTCTTTAGTTATCAAGAACCTCGCTAATTCTTTAGGGTTTTCGTAATTGTAGATAATGTCATAAATCAGATCAATAATAGGAATATCTACCTCTTTATCTTTAATTAATTTATAAATAGATTTTAAGGTGTACAATCCTTCGATAGTTGTCGTCTTCATGTATTCGTTTATCTCTTTAGTCTTTTTACGACTACCGATTAGTTGTCCAAATTTAAAGTTACGACTCTTTGGACTAGTAGCAGTAAGTAGTAGATCACCAAATCCAGCAAATGATAAAATCGTTTTTTCGTCGCCACCAAGAGCTTTGATTAGCGATTTGATATCGTGAAGAGCTTCCGTTACAAACATAGCTTGGGTCGATTCGGGATAACCCAAACCATCTAGGATACCTGCAGCAATCGCAATGACATTTTTAATCGAACCACATATTTCGATACCGATTATATCAGTAGTTGTCCTAAGTTTTAGGGTATCGGTCTCTAAAGTATTGCGAACGAGTCTTTCCGTTTCTTTATTCTCGGTAGCGAGCGACAAACCAATCGGCGCATATGACGCAATATCGACTGCAAAAGATGGACCGGAAATGACGGCGATGTTTTTAGTCTTGATATGGCGGTAGACAATGTCATAGACAAAAGAACAAGTATCTCTTTCGATTCCTTTAGAGGCGATTAAAATGTGTTTATTAGTAAGGGGATACTCCTTTAACATTAGAGCGATATCGTCAACAAAAGCTGCGGGTACGGCGATGACGATCAAATTGGCATCTTTAATGCACTCGAGCATATCGGTTGTTATCTTAATGTGTTTGGGAAGCTTT
>CANRCI010000031.1 GCA_947629075.1 uncultured Bacilli bacterium
TATTATTTAAATTATTTGTGATAAAATTATTATTCATCGCTTCTCCTCCATCGTTGGCTGAATTATTACCAGTTCCTGCCCCTGATAATTCTTTTATACGAGCATCCAATTTTCTTACTGGTAACTTCTTTTCAATTACTTCTTTTAATAGAGCTACTTGTTGAGCTCGATCCTGAACATTCAATAAGCTTCGAGCATGACGCTCAGATATTTCTTCTTTTAACAGAGCTTCTTGAACTTCATCAGAAAGTGATAAAAGACGTAATTTATTAGCAACAGAAGATTGACTCTTACCCATCGTCTTAGCGAGTTGTTCTTGTGTCATTGAATCTAAATCTAATATTTTTTGATAAGTTCTAGCTTCTTCAATTGGAGTTAAATTTTTTCTTTGTAAATTCTCAATTAACGCTATTTTTGAACTTTCTTTATCATCTAAATTTCTAACAATTGCTGGGATTTTAGTAAGTCCGGCCATCGTTGATGCTTTATATCTTCTCTCTCCAGCAATTATCTCGTATTTTTCTCCGATTTTTCTAACAATTATTGGTTGGATAACTCCATGTTCACGAATTGATACCGCAAGCTCTTTTAAAGCCTGATCGTTAAAAACCTCTCTTGGTTGAAATCTATTAGGAATTATATCATCTAAATATAATTGAACTACTTCAGTACCTTCCATATCAACAACCTCCATATTATTCTTTATCCTATTTTACATTATATAATACATTTCTAAAATTTACAATTATTTTTACTAATAAAAAAGCCATCACAATGGCTTTTTCTTGATTTTGTCAATTGGACGAGGAAAATTTACAGGTGTCTTTCCAATTTTTTCAATAACTACTAGTGAGCGATTACTATTTTCTTTTGGTAGAGTAAACTTTAAGACATTAGATAATTTCAAGTTAAGTTTTTTAAAACAACTATCGATATCTACTAGTTCTTCATCAACTAAACCTTTCATTAATACCAATTTACCACCTATTTTTAGACTTTTGGCACTAATCTCTGCTAAAACGCGAATGTTACTAACCGCTCGAGCTGTAATTACGTCAAATTTTTCTTCGTTTAATTTGGCGTAATCTTCCATTCGCATGTGATAACATTTGATATTTTCAAGACCTAACTCTTTAATTACCTCTTTTAAATAGTTAACTCTCTTGTTCAAGGAATCTATTAAAACAATTCTCAAATTAGGAAAAATTATCTTTAGGACAATTCCTGGAAATCCCGCTCCCGTTCCAACGTCGCATAACGATATTTCTTCTGTTAAATCTAGGGCTTTAACTAAAGTTAAACTGTCATAGAAATGCTTTAAATAAACTTCTTCTCTATCAGTAATACCAGTCAAATTTATCTTATCGTTCCACTTGATTAACAATTTATAAAATTTGTCTAAAGTACCCAACTGCTCTTCTTGTAAATCTATTCCCAGTTTGGCTACTTCTTCTATAAAACTATTTTCATCCATTTTTATTTTCCTTCTTTAAATACATCGATAACATCGCTATATCACTGGGATTAACACCACTGATACGAAGTGCTTGCCCAAGTGATGTTGGTCGCACTTCTTCTAATTTTTGACGAGCTTCACTAGCAATATTAATAACTTTATCATAATCAATATCGTCGGGAATCTTAACATTTTCCATCTGTAACATCTTTTCGGCTTCTTTATTAGCTTTAGTTATATATCCTTCGTATTTAATATTTATCTCAACCTGTTCTAAAACTTCCGGATCGTAATCCAAATCGATGAATTTCGTAATATTAGTCATATTGATTTCCGGACGTTTCAATAGATCATACAATTTTATTCCGTCATATATTATAGCTGATCCAAGTGATACTAAATAATTATTAACATCATCGCTAGGATTTATTTTAGTTGTAAGTAAGCGATCGTTAAGTTCTATGATGTCATCTAATTTCTGTTGATATCTCTTGTATTCTTCATCACTTACTAACCCTACTTTTCGACCATATTCACGCAATCTGATATCAGCATTATCATGTCTTAAAAGAAGACGATATTCAGCACGAGATGTCAAAAGACGATATGGATCAATGACACCTTTGACAACCAAATCATCGATTAAAACACCGATGTAAGCTTCGTTTCTCTTTAATACTAACTCTTCTTTGCCCTTTAATTTAAGAGATGCATTTATACCAGCGATCAAGCCTTGACAGGCTGCTTCTTCATAACCACTAGTACCATTGATCTGGCCAGCAGTATAAAGATTTTTTACAAGTTTAGTCTCTAGAGTGTTTTTCAATTGTAAGGAATCAATCGCGTCGTACTCAATGGCATAGGCATATTTGTTGATGACAGCATTTTCTAAACCAGGAAGTGATCTAATCATTTTTTCTTGGACATCATAAGGCATACTAGTAGAAAAACCTTGAATATATATATCATCGTAATAAATACTTTCTGGCTCTAAAAACAATTGATGTCTCTCTTTATCACTAAACCTTACTATTTTATCTTCAATACTTGGACAATATCTAGGTCCTACTCCTTCGACATAACCACCATACATACTTGATTTTTCAAGATTATCTCTTATTATTTGGTGAGTAGTTTCATTAGTATAAATCAAATGACAAGGTATTTGACTTGCGGGATCGTAATCCAATTTTTTTGAAAAAGAAAAATTGTAACATACATCATCCCCTGGTTGTAAAATACCTTTCGAAAAATCGATACTACTCTTTTCTATTCTAGGTGGAGTTCCCGTTTTCAATCGTTTAATTGTAAAACCTAAATCTTTTAAGCAATCACTCAAATAAAGCGATGGCTTTTCGCCATGAGGGCCACTAGATTCCTTACTAGAACCATGAAGAACAACAGCTTTTAAATAAGTTCCTGTTGTAAGGATTACTGCTTCAGCACCTATCTCTTCACCACTGTTTAACAAAACCCCTTTAATATATCCGTTTTCAACTAATAAATTCTCAACTAAACTCTCTTTTATCTCCAAGTTTTCTTGCTTTTTTAAAGTGTGTAACATTTCTTTTTTATAAGTAATTTTATCAGCTTGAGCTCTTAGAGCCCTAACAGCTGGACCTTTTTTAGTATTTAACATCTTCATCTGAAGGAAACTTTTATCGATGTTTTTACCCATCTCTCCACCTAGAGCATCTATTTCTCTAACGACTATTCCTTTAGCAGGTCCTCCGATTGAAGGGTTACATGGCATATCTGCAATATTATCTATATTACCAGTAACTAATAAAGTCTTTAAACCTAATCTGCTAGTGGCAAGACAGGCTTCACATCCAGCATGTCCTCCTCCTACTACAATAACATCGTAATTCATCCAACCACTTCTTTCTATTTACCTAAACAAAATTGACTAAATAGTTGATCAATTAATTCATCACTATAATTTTCACCGATTATTTCTCCAAGAATCTCCCAAATTCTCTTTATATCGATTCCTATTAAATCAACCGGATCATCTCTTTTTAAACCTTCTTCAACTTCTTGTAAAACGTTAAGAGCTGTCTTAGCAAGCGTTATTTGTCTTACGTTACTCAAATAATTGTAATCACCCTTATCGAGTTCTTCCAAATTAAACAACTCTTTTATTTTATCTTTTAAAGCCACAATACCATCTAAATCAACAGTATTTATCTCTACGATATTTTGATTATTTATACTATTTTTATCCAATTTATTATCTAAATCACATTTATTAATCGCTACAATTGCGGTTTTATCTTTTATTTTTTCTAACAATTGATAATCGTAATCATTAAGTTCTTCATTATTATTTAAAACTAAAACTACTAAATCAGCTTCATCTAATTCTTTTAGACTGCGATCGACACCAACTTTTTCGACTGTGTCAGATGTATTTCTTATACCAGCTGTATCGACAAGGTGCAGTAAAATGCCATCGACGTTAATATCTCCCTCAATTATATCTCTAGTCGTTCCTTCAATATCGGTAACAATCGCTTTATCGTAATCCAACATGCGATTTAGAATACTACTCTTTCCAACGTTGGGACGCCCAATGATTACTGTTTTGATGCCATCGACCACGATTCTACCATTCTCACTTAAAGTAACAATCTCATTCAATCTTTCTTTAATATCCTTTACTTTACTACACAATTTTTCATTAGTTATAACTTCGATATCTTCGTATTCTGGATAATCGATATTTACTTCAATACTTGCAAGAAGCTCCAATAAATCCTGACGGAAATTTCTGATAGTTCCACTTATCTTACCACCTAATTGATTTATCGAAACCTTTCTAGCTTTATCTGTTTTAGAATTTATAAGGTCCATTACCGATTCCGCTTCAACCAAATCGATTCTACCGTTTAAAAAAGCTCTTTTGGTAAACTCCCCTGCTTCGGCTAAACGACAACCATTGAGAAGCAACAATTCTAAAACTTTTTTAGTAGTGGCGATTCCACCATGACAATTTATTTCTACTACATCTTCAGTAGTAAAAGTTCTAGGAGACTTCATAACAGAGACTAACACTTCATCGATTACTTCTTCACCATCGACAATATGTCCATAATTAATGGTATGGGAATCCACTTCTTCAAGATTCTTTCCTTTAAAAACTGAATTAGCAATTCTTATCGCATCTTTTCCACTGATACGAACTATTGATATAGCCCCAACTCCAAGTGAAGTTGAGATAGCTGCAATTGTATCATTAACCATAATAAGTCTCCTTTCTTGCTGTATTATAACATAATAGAAGTCAAAAAAAAAGAAGATTATTATTCTTCACTTTCATCTTCTTTTGCTTTTATGACAACATAACGATTTGGTTCTTCACCGGTACTTTCAGTATATACCTTTTTATTGTTTGATAAGATGCTGTGAACAATTCTTCTCTCATATGAATTCATCGGTTCAAGATTGGCATCGATTTTAGTTCTGGAAACTTCACGAGCTACTTTTTTAGCAAGACGTTCAAGGTTTCGCTGTTGTTTTAATTTGTAGTCAGCGACATCCAAATTAAATCTAAAGTTCTGCCCTATTTCGTTAAAGACTGCTTGTTTTAAAATCATCGTTAATGCTGATAGAGAACGTCCATTCTTACCTATCAAAATATTGTTGTTATCACTATGTATAACTATATTTGGAGTCTCATCTCTAGTTAATACTTCCAATTTAACCTCAAGTCCCATCTTCGTTGTAATATTAACTAAAGTCTCTTTTATAAAATTTATAATGTCTTCTTTTTTGATAATCTCAAGTTCTATTTTCTTTCCTTTGAACAATCCACCCTTTTGTTCCTTTTCATTAATGATAACGTTTTCTTCGTTAACATTAAGTTCATACAAAGCCATATTTAAAGCTTCTTCCCTAGTTTTTCCTACATACTTATACTTTTCCATTTACTTCTTTACTCCTTTTAATCATTAGATTTTGAACTACAGTAAATAAGTTGGTCGTCAACCAATATATATCTAAAGCTGATGACATAAATAATGACATAACAACTATAATTCCTACCATCATTCGGTTCATTTGTTGGGTTTGATCGTTTTGGACTGTGGCACTATTCAATTTAAATGAGAAATAAGTAGTAATTCCAACTAATAGGATTAGAATTAAATATAAATAATTTCCATTTGAAAATGCAGTAATCGGTGTTGTTCCTAATTGGAAACCGAGAAATTCTTCTTCAAAGATTGCCGGTACTCTGTTTATTGCTTCTAAAAAGGCTATGAAAAGTGGCAACTGAATAAAGGCAAATAAGCAACTAGAGAATGGATTGATCTGATATTTTTGATATACTCTAGTAATTTCTTGACTCTTTTTCATGATAGCTTCTTGATCAGTTTTGTTTTCGTATTTCTTTTCAATTCTATCCAATTCAGGTTTAGCTTTAGCAATAAGTTCCGATTGAATCGCGGTCTTTTTAGTAATTGGTAAAGCAATCAACCTTATAATTAAACTTGTAATGATTAGAGCTAACCCATAACTGCTGACAAAACGTCCAATATTTATGATGACCCACGCTAGTGGTTTAACGAATATACTATCCCAAAGTCCATCATAACTACCATCAGTAACACTGTAACCATTACAACTAGGTAGTTTGGAAATATCTATCTTTTTCTTGTATTTGTTATAAATCTTTATCGTATTTTTATCTTCTGGTCGACATAGAATGTTCTGAGTTAGATTTTGACCAGTAACTGGGTTCTTTACACTTTTATTAGTTTCTGAATCGACAAGACTTTTAGTACATCCAGTTGAAAGTAACAAAAGAATTGCAATAATTATTATCTTTATTTTTTTAGATCTATTCTTTTTCATTATTAACTCCTCTATTTAAATAATTAATTCCTTTTCTATATAGAAGTTCTATCTCACTAAAACTTGCTTCAATAAAACAATTCTTTACTATTATAATATAATCTTTCCCATTTGGGTAGTCATTTTTGTATTTATCAATAATCGTTCTAAGTTGTCTTTTTATTTTATTTCTCGTAACTGCCTTCCCTGCTTTCTTACCTATTGATATACCAAAACGATAACGTTCAAGATTATTATCCTTAATATATATAACAAAATATTTAGTTTTATAATATTTACCAGTTTTTATTATTTTAGAAAAGTCGTCATTCTTTTTAACAGTATTTATCTTTTTCATAAAACACCTCAACCGTCTAAATCAATTATAAACAAAAAAGCCACTGAATACCAGTGGTTTTACTAAACTAATTTTTTACGCCCCTTTTTTCTACGGTTATTAATAACATTAGTTTTCATACGCGCGAAAAAACCTTGCTTTTTAGCTTTTTTTCTTTTATTTGGTTGATAAGTTCTTTTCATATTTTTCCACCTCCAAACTGAAATCTACACTATTATAATAAGAATTTGTATTATTTGTCAAACAAAAATATATATTTGTAGCTTTTCGACAAATTTCCACAAAGTTCACATACCTGTTTATAACTAAATCACAACATGTTTTAAAAAATTTGTGGAAAATGTGGAAAAAAGGTTTTATACTAGATGATAATTACTTTTTTATTGTTGATAACTTTGTGAATTATTTGTGGATAAAATTTTTTGCTAGTTTTTAACTTTATTTTTTAAACAATCTGCGTTATGATGAATTTAGATTTAAAACTTTATGCCAAGGGGGAATGGTAATATGGACAAAGTCGTATTATGGCAATCTATACTTGATAAGATTAAAGCCGAACTTAACTCATTATCTTTTCAAACTTGGTTTGAGGAAACAGAGTTGTATAAGATTGAAAATGGGGTAGCTCAAATTATTGTTCCTTATGCCATTCATAAACAACATCTAGCCCTTAAATATAAAGATATAATTGATAAGTGTTTTCAAGAAGTGACGAATTCATCTTACGAATTAGAATTTTTATTAAAATCGGAAATAGAAGAAGAAAAAGAATCCACAGAAATAGTGGAAAAATTTAAAACTGAAGAAAAAACTGTCAGTAGAGAAGAAGATATTCCAATATCTAACAATTTGATACCTAAATATACATTTGATACGTTTGTCGTAGGGAATAGTAATCGTTTTGCTCATGCAGCAGCTTTGGCGGTTGCTGAAAATCCTGGAAAAATATACAATCCACTGTTCATCTATGGAAACAGTGGGCTAGGGAAGACGCACTTGATGCATGCGATTGGAAATTACATCGTTAAAAACTCAGATAAAAGAGTACTTTATATCACTAGTGAACAATTTGTAACTGATTTCGTTGCGATGAATAAAAAAGATGACAACGGAACTAATTTCAATTATGTCGATTTCTTTAAAAGAAAATATCGCGATGTCGATGTACTAATTATCGATGATATTCAGTATTTAAGCGGTGCAACCGAAACACAAAAAGAATTTTTCCACACGTTTAACAGTTTATATGAGGGGAATAAACAAATAATTATTTCTTCTGATAGTTCTCCAGAGGATTTAAAAAAGCTAGAAGATCGTTTGAGAACGAGATTTTGCTGGGGATTACCAGTTGATATATTTCCACCTGACTTTGAACTAAGAATCGAAATCATTAAGAAAAAGATAGCAGGGGAGCAGTTAGGAAAAGAAATACCGGATGATGTCATCGAATACATGGCCTCAAATATAAGTGGAAACATTAGAAATCTTGAAGGTTCAATTACTAGATTAGTCGCATATTCCACAATCATGGGAGCAGAAATAACTCTACCACTTGCCATTGAGGCATTAAAAGACTACATAAATAAAGGAAGTTATGAAAAGAACGACATCAACAAAATTCAAAAAATTGTCGCCGAACACTTTCAAATTTCTCCAGAAGATCTAAAATCCAAAAAGAGAAGTGCCAATATTTCGTTTCCACGTCAAATTGCCATGTACTTGTGTCGAAAGCTAACTGATGAATCATTTCCTAAAATTGGAATTGAATTTGGTGGTAAAGATCACTCAACAGTAATGCATTCTTGTGATAAGATAGAAAGAGAGATAAAACACAACAAAGAACTGGCCAAAACAATCGACAAAATTCAACAAGAAATACACTGATTGTTCAAAAATATAAAATTATCAACAACTTATTAACAAGGAAAAAATGATAAAACATTGTTCTTATAAAGAAAAAATAAGTTTTCCACTTTTTCCACTCTAATAATAAAAAAATCTATGTAAATATATAAGAAAGAAGGACTAAAATATGAAATTAAAAATTAAAAAAGAAATCCTATTAGATAACTTAAATAAAGTCTCTAGAGCTATATCAACTAAGAACTTAATTCCTATACTATCGGGAATAAAATTTGATTTAACTTCTGAAGGTTTAACTTTAACAGCATCAGATAATGATATTACAATTCAAACTTTTATCCCAGTCGATAGTGATCAGATGAATATCGAAAAAGAAGGAAGTATAATTATTCAAGGTAAGTATATATTAGATATTGTTAGAAAATTACCAGATGATTTCATCAATATCGAAGTATTGGATGAACTTAAAATTTTAATTTCCACAGAAAATAGTGAATTTAATTTAAATGGTATTAGTAAAAATGAGTATCCTAATATTTCTTTAGAGGAAAAAGAAGAATTTATTGAAATAAATAGTAAAACATTTAGAAATATAATTAATCAAACTTCTTTTGCTACTAGCAATGATGAATCCCGTCCAGTACTTACAGGTATTAATTTTAAAATAAACGGTAATATTCTAGAATGTAATGCCACTGATTCTTATCGTTTATCTAGAAAAATAGTTAATTTAGAAAAAGTAGCTGATGAAAATTACAATGTAGTAATACCTAGTAAAAACGTTTTAGAATTCAGTAAGATTTTAAGTGATGATAATAGTAATATCGAAATGCATCTCTTTAATAATAAAGTATTATTTAAGTGTGACAATACTATTTTTCAATCTCGTTTAATAAGTGGAAGTTATCCAAATACTAGTAATTTATTTCCAAACGAATCAATTTTAAAAATTACAGCTGATTTAAATGAGTTGTACAATGTAATTGATCGAGCAAGTATTTTAACTTCTGATAAAGAGAAGAATGTCGTAACATTGGAAACTAATGGCAATATGTTGATAGTTAGATCTTCTTCAGCTGAGATAGGGCGTGTTGAAGAAAAAATGGTTATTACTAAAGATACTGATGAAGATATAAAAATTTCCTTTAGTGCTAAATATATGATGGATGCTTTGAAATCATTTATTAATGGTACGGTTGAGTTATCATTTGTAGGAGAAGTAAAACCAATTATAATAACTAATCCTGAAGAGACTGACTTGACGCAATTAGTATTACCGATAAGAACTTACTAATTACGACAAAATTAGATAAAAATCGACAAAAGATTATGGTATATTACAGCCATAATTTTTTATTTTATATAAAAAGTTATAGAGGGGGAATTTATATGAAGACATATGAAATTAATGAAGAAACAATGGCAATAATACCCATTAATTATTATCAGACAAAGGTTAAAGAAAATGATGCTGAATACATCGTCGATCAGAATGCTTATGAAATTATGGATAGTAGTTGTGAATATTATGGTAGTACTTATAAGGGAAGATTAAAAGCTGCTAAAAGAATGTTGGATTGTGCTTACAAATTACCGATAATAGTAGAAGAAAGTGCTAATCTCATCTTTTTTCCGACAAAATCTAGTCTAGAAGAAGATTGTTGTTGGATAAACTATAATTACATCAAGAAATATGAAAAAGTTGGTTCTAAAACAAAAATATTATTCACAAATAATGAGGAAATAGAGTTTAATATCTCAAAATTGTCATTGGAAAATCAAATTTCTAGGTCAGTAAGACTAGAATCGATACTTCGAAAAAGACTTAAAAATTTAAAATACTAAAAAAAGACTCTAAAAAGTCTTTTTTTATTTAATAAATCACTATATTATGATATAATGTTATTGTATGTATAGGACTATTAGTTAGGGGAAAAAGGTGTTAAAATGAGTGTTTTTGAAGCAAATAAGTGATTGTAAGAAAAATTTCATTAATAAATTTTAGAAATTATAAAAAATTTTCTCTTGCTTTTGACAAAAATATAAACATTATTATAGGAGATAATGCTCAGGGAAAAACTAATATCCTCGAAAGTATATATGTCTTAGCAATAACAAAGTCTTATCGTACTAACATTGATAACAATTTGATTAGATTTGATCAAGAGAAAGCAATTATAAAAGGTGAATTAAAAGATAATAAAATTTATAAACAGTTATCTTGTGAAATAAGTAAAAATAAAAAAAAGGTAAAATTAAATGATAATGAAATAAGAAAAATAGCAGATTATATTGGAAACATGTATGTAATTCTTTTTTCACCTGAAGATATTGAATTAATTAAAGGTTCACCATCTGGTAGAAGAAATTTTATAAATATCGAGATAAGTCAGATATCGAAAGATTATATTAAATTAAATAATGAATTTAATAAAATTTTAAAGATTAGAAATGACTATTTAAAAATATTATCAGTTAATGGGATTGCTGATTATCGATATTTAGATGTATTAACTAGTAATTTGATTGATCGAGCAGTTGATATATACATTTATAGAAAGAAATATATCGATCAAATAAATGAAAAAATAAAAGAAATATATAAGAATATTGCTGATATCGATGATTTAAAAATCTTTTATGAAACTAATGTTGAATTTGAATCATTTGATCAAAATGTTATTAAAGAGGTACTAAATAAAAAATATAAAGATAATATGAACAGAGAGATAATGATGGGGATGACTTTGTATGGACCACATCGAGATGATTTTAAGTTTTTGATAGGAGATAACGATTTAAAATTATTTGGGTCACAAGGTCAACAAAAACTTGCTATAATAGCCTTTAAATTGGCTGAAATATCTATATTTAAAGAGGCAACTAACACTGAACCAATACTTCTTTTAGATGATATATTTAGTGAATTAGATAAGACTAAAAAGAATCGACTTATAAAATATATAAGTGATAACTTACAAGTAATAATAACTGCTAATGATACCAAAGATATCAGCAGAAAAATATTACGTGAAGCAAAAATAATAAAAATTAGTGAAGGAAAAATAGTAGAAAAAGGTGGGAATAATAATGGAAAATAATGAACAGAAATATGATTCGTCATCAATTCAAGTATTAGAAGGTCTAGAAGCAGTAAGGAAAAGACCAGGTATGTATATCGGTACAACTAGTGAACGAGGACTTCACCACTTAGTTTGGGAAATTGTCGATAACTCAATTGATGAAGCTTTGGCTGGATATGCTGATGACATCGAAGTAATAGTTGGAAAAGATAACACGATTACGGTAAAGGATGATGGTCGTGGAGTACCAGTTGGAATTCATCCAAAAACTGGCAAATCAACCGTTGAAACAATATATACTGTACTTCATGCTGGTGGTAAATTCGGTGGTGGAGGCTACAAAGTATCCGGTGGACTTCACGGAGTAGGTGCCAGTGTAGTTAATGCCTTAAGTGAATGGTTAGAAGTAAGAGTTTATAAAGAAGGACAAGTATATTATCAAAGATTTGAGCATGGTGGACATCCAGTTGAGGATTTAAAAGTGATAGATAAATGTTCAAAAGATCGTACTGGTACTACGGTTAGTTTTAAACCAGATCCCGAAATATTTACTGAAACGACTGTATTCAATTATGAGACATTAAAGAATCGATTACGTGAATTAGCTTTCTTAAATAAAGGATTGCGAATCAATCTATATGACGAAAGAGAAGATGGGTTAAAGGATTCGTTTCTTTATGAAGGTGGATTAGTTGAATATGTTCAATTGTTGAATAAAAATAAGAATCCAATTCATGAGACAATCGTTGATGTCGAAGGAAATGAAAGTGATATATCAATCGAGGTTGCTTTACAATACAACGAAGGATTTACTTCTAATATTTATTCGTTTGTAAATAATATAACGACGCCAGAAGGTGGAACCCACGAAGATGGTGTTAGAAGAGCTTTAACTAGAATTTTAAATAAATATGCTAGTAGTAATGGCCTTTTAAAGGACAAAGATGAAGCTTTATCTGGAGAAGATGTGCGTGAAGGAATTACGATGATTATTTCTTGTAAGCATCCAAATCCTCAATTTGAAGGACAAACTAAAACAAAATTGGGAAATGCTGAAGTAAGAAGCATTGCTGATAAAATTTTTGCTGAAACTTTTGAGAGATTCTTATTAGAAAATCCTGAAGAAGCTAAAGTTATCGTTGATAAAGCGATGACCGCAACTCGTGCTAGGGTAGCAGCTAAAAGAGCTCGTGAATTGACGAGAAGAAAGAGTGCTTTGGAAGTATCAAGTCTTCCTGGTAAATTGGCTGATTGTTCTTCAAAAGATGCTTCGATATCTGAAATATATATCGTCGAGGGTGACTCTGCTGGTGGTTCTGCCAAATCAGGAAGGGATCCTAAAACGCAAGCAATTCTTCCATTACGTGGTAAGATTTTAAATGTTGAAAAAGCTAGAATGGATAGAATTTTAGGAAATGCCGAGATTCGTTCGATGATTACCGCATTTGGTACGGGAATTGGAGAAGAATTTGATATTTCTAAATTGCGATATCACAAAATAGTAATTATGACCGATGCCGATGTCGATGGGGCACACATTAGAATATTACTTATGACTTTCTTCTATCGTTATTTTAGACCATTAGTTGAAGGTGGATATATCTATGCAGCACAACCACCTCTATATCGCGTCGATTATAACAAAACTTCTAAATATTTATATTCTGATGAAGAAAAAGATGAGTATATGAGTACAATTCCTGAAGGGGTAAAAGTAACTATTCAAAGATATAAAGGTTTAGGTGAAATGGATGCTGAACAACTTTGGGAAACAACGATGAATATTGAAAATAGAACATTATTAAAGATTTCATTAGATGATGCGATGGCAGCTGATCAAGTATTGACTGAATTAATGGGTGAAGAAGTTGAACCTAGACGTGAATTTATTGAGAAGAACGCTAAATTTGTTGAAAACTTAGATGTGTAATAGGAGGTATTTATGGATAAGTTACAAGATATACAATTTTCAAAAGAAATAAAAAAATCCTTCTTAGATTATGCGATGAGTGTAATAGTGGCAAGGGCTTTACCAGATGTCAAAGATGGTTTAAAACCTGTACAGAGAAGAATAGTATACGGAATGAATGAGTTAGGTGCAAC
>CANRCI010000032.1 GCA_947629075.1 uncultured Bacilli bacterium
CCAGTTTCATTTTTATCAGTAAAAATAGCTGGTTTGCTATTGATCTTTTTAACGTGTTCGATATCGACTTTCTTATCAGTAGAAGAGTAGAATGCTACCTCTAATAAATTATAAGCGTATCTTAGGTCATTTCCAGAGAGTTTAGCGATGTAGTCGATTGTTTTATCATCTATTTGGATACCATCTAAATCTGGGTGTTTTACAGCTCTTTCAAGACCTTCTTTAATATCGCCTTCCTCCAGTGGCTTTAATTCAAATATTTGACATCTACTTCTAATAGCTGGATTGATTTTATGATAGGGGTTAGAGGTAGTCATACCTATTAAAGTTATGAGTCCACTTTCTAATTGAGGTAATAAAAGATCTTGTTTATCTTTGTTAAGTCGATGAATTTCATCCATTATTAAAACAATTCCACCATACATTTTAGCTTCTTCGACGACGACATCAAAATCTTTCTTATTATTAATAGTTGCATTTAAAAAACGATATCTCACTCCCAAATCACGGACGATAGCGTTGGCGATACTCGTTTTACCAATTCCAGGTTGACCATATAAAATCATTGAAAATATTTTACCTTTACTAGTCAACTCGGTCAGTATTTTTCCTTCACCTAGTAGATGTTTTTGACCGATTACTTCACTTAACGATTTAGGGGCTAGTTTGAGTGCTAGTGGTTGATCCATAATATCCCTCTCTTTCATAGAAATATTATATCAATTTTTATAATATCGTACAAGTGTTTTATATTAGTTTCAACTTAATTTTTATCTCTTTTTTGTGTTATAATGATAGTGGTGAAGAATATGAATGATGAAATTGAAGATTATATAAATTACGTCATTTTTGAAAAGGGATTAACTGATAATACAAGTTTAGCTTATCGTCGCGATTTAAATAAATATGCTAAGTTTTTAGAGGAAAAGGGGATTAATAGAGCTAAAGATATAAGTAAAGAAGATATTTTAGATTATTTAAAAAAATTGCATGATGAAAAGGCGTCAACTACTACTTTAGCGAGAAAACTTACTACGATAAAATCGTTCCACGACTATTTATTTCAGCGAAAGAGAATTAAAGAAGATGTTTCAGTATCGATTGAAAGACCTAAATTGCGCAAAGCCTTACCGAAAGTTTTAACCGTTGAAGAAGTTGATAAATTACTAGATGTTCCCCTTAGAACTAGATTTGACTACCGTAATAAAGCTATGTTAGAATTGTTATATGGTACTGGTCTTAGAATAAGCGAATTGCTCGATTTAAAACTAGGTGATGTCGACTTTGAAAACTGCATTATTAGGTGTTACGGAAAGGGTCGAAAAGAAAGAATTGTACCAATTGGAGAATATGTCATTGATTACTTGAATAGATACCTAGATTACCGTGGTGAATTTCTAAAAGGAAAGACTTCTGATTATCTGTTTTTAAATAATCAAGGTTCACATTTAAGTCGTTTTAGTTTTTTTAAAATAATTAAAAAAATGTTACTGGAAAAAGGAATTAGGACTGATGTTTCACCACATACTTTAAGGCATAGTTTTGCAACTCATATGTTGGAATATGGTGCTGATTTGCGAAGTATTCAAGAATTGTTGGGACACTCTGATATCGCAACAACTAAAATATATACTCACATATCTAACAATAAGATAAAAGAGGAATATGACGATTATCATCCGAGAAGCGAAAAAGAAGGAGATTAAAATGAGATTTAAAAGAATTTTTGTATTAATATTAGATTCACTAGGGGTAGGAGAAGCAATGGACGCTAACGACTATGGCGATAGTGGAGCTAATACGCTTAAACACATTATGGAAGGTTATGATTTATTTATCCCTAATCTTCAAAAGTTAGGATTTTTAGATACCATTAATATGATCGATAATAAAAATGTCGATAGTTACTATACCATAGCTCGCCCTATCAATAGTGGTAAAGACAGTTTATCTGGTCATTACGAAATAGTGGGAATTGAACATAAGTTACCGTTTAAAACCTTTACAGAAAAAGGATTCCCTCGTGAACTAATCGATAAGATTGAACAAGTAACTGGTAAGAGAGTTATTGGTAATAAGATGATGAACGGAGAAGACATTATCAATGAACTAGGGGAGAGACATTTGAATTACGGTTCATTAATTCTCTATACTTCATCTGATTCAACACTACAGATTGCCACTCATGAAGATGTTATTCCAATTCCTAAACTTTATACCTATTGCGAAAAAATAAGAAAGATAACTCTTCAAGATGATTGGCGTATCGCTAGAGTAATAGCTCGTCCTTTTACTGGTAAACCTGGTAAGTTTAAATTTACTAACGACCGCCGTGACTTTGCGGTTAAACCACCTAAAAGAAGTGTCTTAAACGAATTGAAAGATAACCATTTAAGTGTCATTTCAATCGGTAAAATTAGTGATATATTCGATGGGGAAGGGATAACTAAAACTATCAAGGCATCAAAAAACAATATCGATACCATCAACAAGATTACCGATATTATGTCAAAAAACTTTACTGGATTGTGCATTGCTAATCTAAACGATTTTGATGCTCTATACGGTCATAATCGTGATTTAGAAGGATACGGTAAAGCAATTGAAGAACTAGATGTAGAAATACCGATGATTTTAAATAAATTAAATAATGATGATTTACTTATCATTACTGCTGATCACGGTAATGACCCAACGTTTACCCAGAATTCAGCTCATACTAGAGAAAATGTCCCAGTTATCATATTTGGTCGCGATTTTAAAACTCCTGGTATGTTGCCACCTCTAAATACTTTAGCCGATATTGGAGCAACTATAGCTGATAACTTCGATGTAAAATTACCAGAGATTGGTACAAGTTTTCTCGATAAATTGAAATAAATTATATTTACATAAACTTTACACTTGTTAAATGCAAAAGGGGAGGAGTATTAACTCTTCCTCTTTTATTCTTCAAAACTATCACAAACTGTTTCATCCTTACAGTTAGCATTCTCAACATTACTCCCCATTGAACTAACTTTTATCTCTTTTAAATCGCAACAGTGATGATCACAATTATTATGAATACAAGTAGTAACATCACATTTAATCTTTTGATTAGCATTAGGAGTAGAATTATTATTTTTCTTTTTAGCCATAAAATACCTCCAATAATATTTTTAACTATTACTAGGTAAATATACTTATTACCTTAAAATTTATTTTGATATATATTATAACCTTATTATATTATTAAATAAGGTTATAACGCGTATATATAACCTTATTATTATTTAAAATAAGGTTATAAAATAAAAAATCTAATTTAGAAAATGAATTAAAAATTTTTAAATATGAATTTGTTTATGATTCATACATATCAATGAGAGTGTGATAACGATTATCATTACAAGATAAGTAGATATTTGGCGGTATTATTCATTTCACTATCAGATATATTAGAAATAAATTTTATTATAAAAGGCAACATAATATCAATTATAGGAAGTTAATCTTCGGAAAGAAAAGTAAGAAAATAGTATTATTTAATATATTTATTATTACCTACAATTATCTTTTATTTATAATAATATATTTAATTGTTACTATATTCTTATACATCATTATCATTATCATTATTAAATAATATTATATAAAGCAACATAACTACACTTCACATTATGGCAAATAAAAAAAGCCATTAAGGCTTTTATACTTTTCTTGATTGAATTTCAGCAATCTTTTCTAAGACTTCTTTAGCATTTTCTTCATTTATTTCAGTATAACCCAATTCTCTTAAAGCTTGTACTTTAGCAGTATTCAATTCTTGGGTACGACTCAATTTTTCTTCATTCTTATGAGCTATATCTTGAACAAAACGTTTGTGAGATTCAGCTAATTTACTCTTAGAAGCGCTACCGTTATTGTATAATGTTAAACCAGAAAATAAAATGCTTTCAAAAATGAATTGTTGTTCTTTATTAAATGCAAATTCCATTGGATCAGTGAATCCCATTGATTTAGACATATACGCTAGGATGTATTTTAATTCTGGTGAAGTTTCCATTGATTGTAGATAATGATATAGATAAACGAATGCATTATAAGTATTCTTAGTAGTATCTTCTTGTAGTTTTTCCTTTAATAGGTTAATGATGTCAGTTAGTAGCTCTTGTTCTTTTTTATTAAATCCATTTAAATCAGCAAGAACTTCTTTATCGGCACTATCTTTTACCCCTTCGTTCAATCGATCTTCTACCTCAATAATGTAACTACCATCAACATTTATACTTTCAAGTTCCTTCTCTTCTTTGACATTTAATAAACTAAATAGTTTGGTTGCCTTTTCTTTAGGCCAATCTTTAATACTATCTAAGGCTAGATAATTATAAAGCATTTGTCGTGATACTCCTAAATACTTAGCAAGTCTAACTTTTGAAATTCCTAGTTCATTAAGTAATCCATTTAAATTTTTCATCTCATCTACCCTCCATAATACAATTTTATCATAAAGGTTGACATTGTCAAGTGTAAAGTAAAAATATCTAGTTTAAGTTATTCATATTTATCGTTATAACAAATACCACAACTTCTCATCATTCTTCATTACTTCTTTGATGATACCGCCACCAATACATTTCTCATCTTGATAGAAAACACAAGCTTGGCCAGGCGTAACTGATTTGATATTGTCGTATCTAACTAAAATGTTACCATCGTCTAAGTATTCCAACGTAACTGGATAATCCGGAGCACGATATCTAAACTTGGCCGTACATTTATCTGGTCTAATATCACAGTTAAAATTAATATCTTCAACTATACAACTATCTGATAATAAATACTCATTATCTTCACCAAGTGCTACGTACAAGATATTTTTATTTAAATCTTTACCAACTACAAACATCCTATCTTTAGTACCACCGACATCTAAGCCTTTTCTCTGACCGATAGTGTAGTACATAAGACCGATATGTTCACCCATTTTTTCATTAGTTTCTATATTTACTATGTCACCGTGTTTAGTTGGTAAATAGTTCTTCAAAAACTCTTTAAAGTTCCTTTCACCAATAAAACAAATACCAGTTGAATCTTTCTTCTTAGCTGTCGTCAAATTGTTTTCAAGGGCGATTTTTCTTACCTCTGTTTTATCGATATCACCGAGTGGGAATAACACGTTTTCTAGTTGTTCGTGATTCAATTGTGATAGAAAGTAAGTCTGATCCTTATTTTGATCTTTACTACGACACAGATAACCATCTTTCATCTTGGCGTAGTGACCAGTAGCAATGTAATCTGCCCCTAATCGTAAGGCTTCTTTTTTAAAGCAATCAAACTTAATATATTTATTACACATAATATCTGGGTTAGGGGTTCTCCCTTTCTTTAACTCATCTAAGAAATATTCAAAAACATTATCCCAGTATTCTTTTACAAAGTCGATGCGATGTAATTTTATACCTATTTCCTCACATACTTTAACAGCATCATTATAATCCTGTTCTTGAGGACAAATATTATTATTTAAAGTTGGGTTCCCTAAATAATCATTATTAATAGAGACATCCCAGTTACGCATAAACAATCCTTCAACATCATACCCCTGTTCTTTTAAAAGAATAGCTGCGACTGATGAATCTACTCCCCCACTCATACCAATTATTACTTTTTTACCCATATTACATCACCTGGGGATATTATACACTATTTTTGCAAAATAAAAAAGATTTAAAGAATCTTTAAATCAATATATCTATTAGATAAGTGGCGACAAAAACCTCATACAGACTACAGATTAAACTTACTATAAGAGATAATAAAGTTATAAATACATATCTTTTAGTTATTACTTTAAAATTGACGATTCGCTCAGTAAATAGATGACCAAATAATTTAGTACAGAAGTTGCAGGCATAAAAGCTCATTAAAATAATTATAGTCATATATAATACTTGATGAGGAAAAATGTATATAAAACCTAAGATAAGTCCTTTTAATTTAAAAGTAGCAATGATACTAGCAAATGAAAAACCAATGATAAAACTTTTAATCAGTAAAATCCCAATAATAAATATTAGACCTACTACACTGATACCTAAAATAAAAATGACGATAACATACAAAAAATTAACTAAACTAGAATTAATAATACTATTTAAGTAATTGATATTATGACCTTGGATACCTTCAAAAAACTTAGTAGTATTGTCTAGTACTAAAAGTTTATCACTATCGGATATCATAAAATAAAAACTAAAACCGATAATAATCCCAATTAATACAATTGATAGTAATGCTATATACTTTTTCTTTTGTCTGTTGATATGTCGTTTTGCTCTAAACATTTTATTATTCATTTCTTCCACCCAGTTAAGTATATTCCTCCAGCAATAATTTATGATAAACATTTTACTTTTTCTTTTATTTCGATTATAATTATAAAAGAGGTGGATTTATGAACAAAACATTGCTAAAAATTATGACTGTAATTTTGTTACTAATAATGATTGGTTCGTTTTTTGCTGGGCTTTTGTTCATTTAAGGCTTAGCTCTTTTTTTTTGATATTTTTTAGATACATTCATATATTTTAGTATGAAAGAAAAGTTTATTAAATCGACAATTATATTGATGTTCGGTGGCTTAATTACTAAAATTCTTGGTATGGTAATTAAAGTTGTGATGACGAGAATTGTGGGAGTGGAAGGTGTAAGTTTATATATGTTAGTCCTTCCTACTTTCAATCTTTTCATGTGTCTTTCACAATTGGGTTTTCCCATTGCCATTAGTAAATTAGTAAGTGAAGACCGTCACAATAATAAAAGCATTATTTCATCAGTTTGTTTTCTATCGGTTGGAATTAATCTTTTACTCATGATCATAATTATTTTATTTGCTCCTTACTTAAGTACTACTCTTTTGAAAGAACCGAAGACATACTTACCAATTCTTGCGATTGGTCTAGTTCTTCCTTTTGATAGTTTATCATCTATTTTAAGAGGATATTTTTTCGGTAAAGAAAAGATGTTTCCCCATGTCATATCTCTAATAACTGAGCAATTATCGAGAATAGCAATGTTAATTCTAGTCATTCCTACCCTACTCGATAAAAGTATAGTCTATGCAGTAAGTGGTCTAATTCTCATCAATATGATTAGTGAATTCGTCTCTTTTGCGGTTCTATTTATCTTTTTACCTAATAAATTTAATTTTAGAAAGAGCGACTTTAAAATTAATTATCACTATATCAAAGATGTCCTAGATATATCACTTCCTACTACTGGTGGTAGATTGATTGGTAGTATCTCCTACTTCTTTGAACCAATCATTTTAACTTTTTTCTTATCGCGTTTCTACGACATTAACTATATCATTTTGGAATACGGAGTAATTGAGGGATATGTCATGCCTCTAATTTTGCTACCTAGCTTTTTTACTCTAGCTATTAGTAATTCCCTACTTCCAGTTATATCCAAAAATTATGTCCGTGGTAATAAAAAATATATTACTTCCAAACTAAAACAGGCATTATCGTTCAGTTTAATAATCGGACTTTCAGTTGTCATACTAGTTTTCGTTTTCCCGGAATTCTTTTTAAAACTTTTATACAATACTAATCATGGAAGTAGATATTTAAGATTTATAGCTCCAGCCTTTATAATCTATTATTTACAAGCTCCATTAGCTTCTTTTTTACAAGCTATTGGCAAAAGTAACGATGTAATGTGTGATAATATTTTAGGTATAATTTCTAAAACAGTTATCATTATCTTGTGTTCTTTCTTTAAAATAGGTTTATACGCATTTTGTTTAGGAGTTATAGCCAATATATTGATTACTACTTTTGGGCACATCAGGCACATCAAAAAGGCTATAAAAAAAGTAGATATGATATCTACTTAATCTTTATCTATACTTTTACTTAACTTTTTAGTATTCTTATATCTACTCTTTATATCGTTAAAATAATTAAGGCGTGTTTTATAATTACTAGCATTACTGTATAATTCTAATTCATCTTTAGTATTTAGATGTCCAAATACATTTAAATATTGATCTAGTGCGACTAACTCGAGATCGTAATCAGATAGAGATTGAACTAATAATTTAAGATTGTTTTTCTTTTTTACATAATTCCATTTCTTAGAATAAAAGCTATTGCTAGGTGTCGGTTTAGCGGTCAATTCTTCATTAAAAGTTCGATATTTTTCTTGATCATCCATCTTTTGAGCAATAACTTTAATTTTAGCATTATGGGAGAAACGATCATTATAACTTTTTATAAGTTCACTAATAGTCTCTTGAGAATGAAAACTAGTAAGTATCTTAACCCAAAACTCATCAATATCATTTAAAGAAACCTTATTTTCTTCCGGATTTAATTTGTAATTATATTTATCTAATAACTCTTTTTTTAAAGTATCATCTTTAATACTACTCAAAACATTGGTAAAGCTTGAAGCAGATATAAAGTCGTTATCATGTATTAAGTTATTGCTGACAAAATTAACTTTCATCTTTTCAATCTTTTTATTAATTTCTTCATTATTACTAGATTCATCAGTAGAAGATAAAATTTTACTCATATCTTTTGCTACTTCTTTGGCTATTTTGACATATTCCGGAGATAGTGAAGTTATTTTTTCTTCTAGACATTTTAAATATGGCAGTTTATGTTCATCTTTTTTCATCGAAGCAATTAATCTAGTACGAAATTTCTGATCAATCTGATTATTATCTAAATACCACATCTTAATCGCATCATCATCATAAGTTAATTTTATTTCATCCTCAAAATCATAACTGAAATAAAAATTGCTATTCCTTATAAAAACTTTTTTATCAGAATCAGCTAAATTTTTAATAACGTAATGATAAAAGTTTTGAATTTCGGTATGATATTCATTTATATTGTTACGATCTTCCTTAAGAAGTACTGCAAACTCATCAAGAACGTTTTCTTTAATGTGATTATAAGCATCGATTACATCATCTGTATCGAGATGATCAAAAATCGAATTAATCTGTCTTAAAAAATATATAAATCCATAATCTTTAGTATGATTAAAACTGTATTTTTTATATAGCTCATCAATATCTTCTCTTTTTATACTTTTTATAAATTCAATACTGAATTTGGAATCAACCATTTGATTAACAATATGGGCTTTCTGAATTACATCTAACTCATTATTAAATTCTTCAAAAAATGCCTTAGCATCCTCTACTTTTAAGCTTGATGCCACCGTTATTAAATCATCAATTGTAATTTCTTGCATCAAATCACTCCTTAAACATACTGATTATTATAATACTTTTCACTATCAAAAGCAAATGCTAGTTAATGATGGATGAATCGAACTCCAAGCGATAACTATAAATACCTTTTTTAGCTTGTTCAACCTTTTTATTTACATAATTATGTTTTATATTCCCGTTAGCCATTCTCTCAACTACTATTTGTTCTTCGGCATCAGTTAATTGTAAATTAACTTTATTGTAAAATTCTTCTTGTTTATCGACACTGGCATAACCAATAAAGTTAATCAATTGATAAATAGCATTAGATCTAACGTCATCTGGTAAATAATTGTCGTTTATTTCATTATAGAATTCATCTAACATATAATTACAAAATTCTTCATTCTCACAATGGGAAGCGATAAAACCTTTAGATATGATATCGAGATCATCTTGGAGAAGATTGCAATACTTTTTAAGCTTATCGAACTCTTTGAAACTGGCCGTAACATAAATACGATTTTCAGCTATTTCTAAATCGTCGTAATATTTTTCCAACAATTTGTCTTTCACATCTTCATCACTGATCAACGAAAGCATCATTGTCCAGAAGAATTTTCCAAATTCTTCGTATTCCTGTATACATTCGATGACAAAATCATCATCTTGAACCAGTGCAATCGAAGGGGCTAAATCTTCAATCATAAACTCAAGTGATAATTCATAACTTTGTCTCTTAGTTTCAAAGTCGTCATAATAGTTACCTTCAGCAGACATTTTATACATTTCATTTTGTTCATCTAAATATTCATCGAAAACCTCTTTTATATACTCCTTTAAAGGGGTTTTATCATCCAAACTATTTAAAAATAACAAATCGTATTCTTCCAAATAGATACCCTTTTTAAGACAATCTAGCTTTTTCTCATCACTTGAATAGTTACTAACTAAGACCACTTCATCAACTTCCCAAAGAACACTTTCATTATCCTCAATTAATTGTTTAATATCTTCATCAGTTATTTTTTTCAATATTGGTTGTAAATAAAAACGAATAATCGTTTCATATCCAGCATCATAAAGTTGACTAACTAGAGCAAGGTTTTTTAAGCGTGGTAAAATATAACCAAAAAACTTATCTAAATACATCACAACGTCTTCTCTTTTAGATAACTTATTAATCGCTATCAATATATCAGAAACATATTGTAATATCAGAACACCTTTGTCATCACCGTTTTCTGAGTTTACTTGTTCGTATATACTGTTGTCATCAATCGAATCTAAAAATTTAGTAACAGACTCATTATCATCTAATGATGCTAATAGATGATTTCTAAGTTCTGGTTTCAAATAATCGGCAAACTCATCTAAATAACCTTTTATTTCATCATTTGACATCGTTGATACGATATAGGCAATTTCTTGTAATAATTCTGTGTTCATAACATCCTCCATATGACTTATTATTTTAACACATGAAAACTCAAAATAAAAGAGACAATTACTTGTCTCTCAAAATTGCATTGTGTTTTTTAATTACTTCATCAATAGCTTTATTGAACAAAACCATTACTTCTTCATCACTAAGAGTTTTAGATGAATCTTGGAAAGTTAATTTAAAAGCTAAAGATTTTTTATCAGTATCGATATTTTCTCCTTCGTAGTAATCAAAAATATCAATATCTACAAGTAAGCGACCACAGGCTTTATTGATAGTCTTAATTACTTCATCAGATGAGATATCTTTATCTAAGACAAAGGCAAAATCCTTTTGAATAGCAGGATATTTAGGAATCTCACGGTTTTTAATCGTACGAACTTTGATAGCCATTAATTTATCTAAATCCAATTCAAAAGCGTATAGTTTGTTCTTGCTATTATTGGGGTGAATTCTTCCCACATAACCAACAGGATTGCGATCTACAGTTATACGAGCTGCTTGATAAGGATGAAAATCACTAGGAATATCGATCGTATCAAAATGATAACGATTAGTAAGTCCTAAATAATCTAATAGATTTTCAACTATTCCTTTAGCTGTATAGAAATCGATAACTATCTTTTCGTGTTGCCATTCATTATTATCGTATACTCCACCAACTAAACCACTTACTAAAGCTTTTTCCTTTGTTTCATTATTTTCTAAATAGTAGATATTACTATCTTCAAAAATCATAATATCATTATTTTTTCTAGCTAAATTGTAGTTAGCTACGCTCAATAGAGATGGAATTAAACTAGTTCTTAGATATTTTTTATCTTCAGATAGTGGTGAAGCCAAAGTTATATATTCTTTTTCTTCATTACTATATCTATTAATACTATCGATATCAGTTAAAGTATAACTTCTAACTTGATATAGTCCAAGTGATACTAAACGATTTCTGATAAGTTTATTGAAATAGTATTTGTCTTCATAACGACCTGGAGTATTCTCCGTTATTGGTAAAGTACTAGGTAATTTAGTAATACCTTGAATACGTCCAATCTCTTCGATTAAATCTTCTTTGATGTGAATATCTAGGCGATGAGATGGTACCGTTACAATAAATTTATCTTTTTCTTCTTTTACTTCAAAACTCAATCTCTTGAAAGTATCAACTACTTCTTTTTTGGTAAACTTTATTCCTAATAGAGAATTTACATCGTCTAGAGTTATTGTGATAACGTTATCCTGATATTTATTGGTATCATACTTTTCAATACCTTTAATAACAGTACCTGAAGCATATTTTTCCAAGAGATAACAAGCACGTTCAATTGCCATATAAGTTCGATGAGGATCAATTCCCTTTTCGAAACGACTACTAGCTTCACTTCTCAAGATTTTATTAGCTGTTCTTCGGATATTAGTAGCATTAAATATAGCACTTTCGATGATTATTTCTGTAGTGTCTTCTTCTACTTCTGAATTTAGGCCACCCATTACCCCAGCTAGACATACTGGTCCCTCTTCATTAGCAATAACGATATCTTCGCTAGTTAAAGTTCGCTCTTCTTTATCAAGAGTAACAATTTTTTCATTATCTTCAGCTTGTCTAACAATTATTTTGTTTCCTAGAGTTCGGTGATCAAAGAAATGAAGTGGTTGACCATATTCAAGCATTACATAGTTAGAGATATCAACGACGTTGTTGATTGGTCTTACACCACTAGCCATAAGACGACTCTTCAACCAATTAGGACTTTCAGCTATTTTTAAATCTTTGACACAACGAGCTAAATAAAGTGGACATTTATCAGTCTTAATTTCTATTTTGACATAATTTTTAATGTCATCTACTTCTTTTTTAGGTTTCGTTTCTGGTAATTTAACGTGTTTACCATTAATAGCTCCGATTTCATAGGCCATACCGATAACGCTCAACAGATCACCACGGTTAGCAGTAAGTTCAAAATCAATAGTCGTATCATCAAATCCTAAATATTTGATGGCATCTTCCCCGATAGGGGCATCTTTATCGAGTACATGAATTCCACTTTTATCTTCTTCTGATTGATATTTTGACTCAATTCCTAGCTCTGATAAACTACAGATCATTCCATTTGATTCTTCACCACGGATAACACCCTTTTTAATCTCGATATCACCAGGTAATATTGCTCCCGGAAGAGATACTAGAACCTTTTGTCCTTTATCGACATTGGGAGCTCCACAGACGATTTGAACTAC
The DNA here is from genome assembly GCA_947629075.1 of uncultured Bacilli bacterium. Classification (GTDB taxonomy): domain Bacteria; phylum Bacillota_I; class Bacilli_A; order RF39; family UBA660; genus CANRCI01. The sequence continues at coordinate 12,900 of CANRCI010000032.1, forward strand.
TTCATTAGGAGCAATTTCTACCTGACAGACGTGAAGATGATCACTATCGGGATGATCTTTAATCTCTCTTACATAACCGATAACAATTTTAGTAGCACTACTGAGTTTATCAATCGATTCATATTCATTTCCAATCATCGTCATAGCTTCAGCTAGATCATAATCAGAATATTCTTTAGTATCGATGTAGTCAGATAAAAAGTTTCTACTCAATTTCATTATTTATCTCCTCCTTCTACTCTATTATAATTCTTTAAAAATCTTAAATCGTTGGTATAGAAATCACGAATATCATTAATACCGTATTTAAGCATAGCTAATCTTTCGATTCCAACTCCAAAAGCAAAACCAGTATATTTAGAGGCATCAAAACCACAACCATTTAATACATTAGGATGAACCATACCACTTCCTAGAATCTCAATCCAGCCAGTACCTTTACAAACGTTACAACCAGTACCGCCACACTTCATACAAGATACATCAACCTCATAACTAGGTTCCGTAAATGGGAAGAAACTAGGACGGAAACGAACTTTTCTGTCCTCACCGAACATCTTTTTAGCCATCTCTTCTAGTGTTCCTTTTAGATCAGCTAGAGTTATATTTTCTCCTACTACTAATCCTTCCATCTGCATGAATTGATGTGATTGAGTAGCATCATC
>CANRCI010000033.1 GCA_947629075.1 uncultured Bacilli bacterium
ATGACCGAGAGCCTTGCGGCTACTTGTGTATGTCATGGTGATGCGATGAAAGAGGGGAGTATTGGCGTACCACTTCCGGGTAATTATTTTAAAATTGTCTATCCGAATACTCAGGATGAAGTACCAATTGGAGAAGATGGCGAAATTTGTGTCAGTGGTCCAACAGTTATGGTCGGATATATCAATAATGAAAAAGAAACCAATGAAGCTTTGCAAATCCATGACGATGGTCACATTTGGCTTCATACTGGTGATATCGGTTGTATGGATAAAGATGGAATAATATTCTACAAACAACGCTTAAAACGCATGATAATTTCATCCGGTTATAACGTCTACCCAGCACAAATAGAAAGCGTTATCGAGGAACATGAAGACGTTCTTAAATGTACTGTTGTGGGAATTCCACATCCATATAAAGTTCAAGTAGCTAAAGCATATATCGTTTTGAAAACGGGTATTAAGGTAAATTCTAAAATAAAGAAAGAAATAAAAGAGTTATGCGTTAAAAACTTATCTAAATTTTCCATTCCAGCGGAATTTGAATATCGTAAGAGTCTACCGACAACTTTAATCGGTAAAGTAAATTATCGCGAACTAGAAAGGGAGAATGTCCATGAAAAAAGATAATGTTATAACTTACCGCATTTTAAAGCCCATTTTAGGAACTATTTTTAAACTTTATTACAATCCTAAAATAATTAATAAGGAAGTAATTCCCAAAGATGGTCCTATCTTAATCGTCGGTAATCACAAACACATTATGGATCAGTGTGGTCCGATAATTTCAACTAAGCGAGTAATCAGATACATGGCTAAAAAGGAGTATTTTGATGGCAAGTTTGCTTTCTTCTTCAAAGCCGTTGGCTGCATCCCTGTAAATCGTTCTATTCATGATGAAAAGGCCAAATCTAAAGCGCTTGAGATATTAAAAAATGGGGGAGTAATTGGACTTTTTCCAGAGGGAACTAGAAATAAAACGGAAGAGTTTTTATTACCATTCAAGTTTGGTACTGTTTCCATGGCTAGTAAAACCAACGCTACAATCGTACCTTTCAGTGTTACTGGCGATTATAAATTTCGAAGTAAGAATTTAACTTACTGTTTCGGTAAACCATTCAAAGTAGGGAAGATGAGCCTGGAAGAAGCAAATGATAAATTATATAAAGAAATCGGCGATTTAATGCGTAAAAATATGTAAATAAATGTAAACCTCTTTCTGCTGGTCTTGACTATTTTTTGACAAAATGGCCAAAAAATGTTATAATATAGCAAGTTTAATAAAGAAGGGGGATTTTTTTATGGTTAAAATTCAAGGGAAAAGATATCGATTAAAAAGATCGATAAAGAGAAATTTTAAAATTGCAATAGTTACATTGGCATTAATAATTCAACAAGGTGGATCGTTACATATCAATCATGATCATCGTTACAACGAAGTTCAAGGGTTAGTAAAACCTCAATATAGTGATGTTATCGATCTACCAGAGCTTGAAAATAAAATAGCAAGGAAATCTTTAAGCGATATGCAATACGAGACGAATGTCACTGTCCGTGAAAAATTATGTCAACAGCTTGCTGATAGTTTTGCTGGGGCTTACGGAATTGATGCTGAAGCCGGAGCAAAAATATTACTTGATAATGTCGACAATATCTGTCGTAGTGATAATGCTTCTAAGGATATCCGTGAACTTTTTGAGCAAAATATTGCTAATGGTAATTTACCAGTTCAGAAAGCTAACAATATCTTCTCATCAGGCGAGAGAAATCTTTCTCGAGTAAAAGAGTTTAAAAAGTCTGAACGTGGACAAATAGCAGTCGAAGTTGCTAATGAATATGGAATCGATCCTAATTATTTCTTGGCTAAAATGTGTCAAGAATCTGGTCTAGATCATACTAATCATTTACCAGGTGGATCATCATACAACGGTTCAGCTTATGGAATATGTCAAGTCGAGCATACTAGATTCGGTAGTGAATACAAAGCGTATAACTTTAATAAAAACGTTTGGGAAGATATTAAAATTAGTAATTCTTCAAGTAATAGAGATGGAAATAAAGTTACTTTAAACGTTAACAACTTTAGAGATAATCTTAAAATTGGAGCTTCAACTCTTCAAACTAAGTTACACAAATACGATTATAATTTAGGATGTGCTACTCAGGCTTACAACTATGGTGGAGCTTTTGATCTATGTCTAGAGAAGTGTGCAAATAAAAAAGGAATTAGTGTCGATAGTTTAGTAAGTAATGTCAATGATACTTCATATTTAAGTTATGTTAAAGATTTACATTCTAACCCTAGTAAGTACATTTCCAATTGGTCATACAGTACTTATGGTGATGATGATTATATTAGTCACGTTTTGGGATACTTGGATGTTAGTGATGGATCTATTCTTACATTTAAAGACCCTCGTAAAAATGAAACAGTATTTATTAACGCCTATAATTTAAAGGCCTCTAAAATTAACAGTAGTAAGTTAGATGAACAAATAGATAAATTGCAATCATTAAATATTAAAATCAACGTATATGAAGATCAAAAAGAAAAAGTAGAAAAAGAGAAGACAGATTTATTTAATAAGGTTAAAAAATATAATAAATAAAGGGTAATATTATGAGTTCAATGAATGTTGACAAAAAAAGAAAGAGGGCTCTTAAGCTAGCTTTATCCTTATTCATAGGAATTAATTCACTATATGCATTTAAATTATATAGAGATAATGCTGTTTTAAGAAATGATTTAAAAATTTTAGAAATTCTTGATAGTGGTGAAAATGTTGAGGGTATAGATTCTATTTTAGATGACGTTCAAAAAAGAGTTATTGAACTAACCGGTGATAGTGACTACTTTGCCTTTAATTCAAATAGTATTGAGGACCAAGAAAACTATATACTTTTAAAATCTATTATTGACAATGACAACCTCGAAGAAAAAGAAAAGAAAATTATATTGGGATATTATGATTTCTTTAAAGATTATGATTTTTTAGATAAGAAACAAATCTATAAACAATTCTATAATTTAAAAATTTATGATCATGATTCTTTTAAAACCAGATTATATAAGATTTATAAAGATATTCTTGGTGGTAATCTAGATAAATATATCGCTGTTCACGAAAACAATTCTATTTATTATTTGGTATCCAATCCAGATAAAGCAACGATTGCGCATGAATCGGCTCACCATATGTTGAATTCACCTAAATTACCACAGATAATTATTGAGGGTTTAGCTGTTTTATTAGAGGAAGAATATATCAGTAACGATTTAAAACCTCTAGATGAACTAGGAAGTTATAATCGTTCTGTTGCAATTACTAAGATATTGTGTGATTTAGTAGGGTCTGATGCGATGATTAAGAGTTTGAACGATAACAGTATGGATCCAATAAAAGATAAGCTTAATTATCTATTCCCGAATGATAGCTTTAATACTATGTTTATTGATAATTTATATGATAATGATACTTATAATATTTGTTATGATATACAATCGTATATCGATATCTGTATAGATAAATATTATTCGAAAAATGAGTCTAAGATTGATAGGATGCAAAATAATTTATACTATTTAATTGATAATGTTTCTTTCTCAGATGAGCATCATTATCTAAAAAAGGAGATAAGTGTCAATAAAAATTATCTCGATAGAATTGCTAGTGAAAAAGCAAAAGAGAAGGTATTGTCTTAATGGATGTAATAGATGAACTGTTTAAAAATCAGGATTTAGATTATCGATCTTTCACTCAAGGAATTTGTCCCAATAGTGATAAAATGATTGGAGTTAGAGTTCCAATATTAAAATCTATGGCTAAAAAATTAGCAAAGAGTGATATCGTATATAAAAGTAGTGAAGACTATTATGAAGAATTCATGCTTTCTGGACTTAGTATTGCTTATAGTAAAATGGATCTTTATAAAAAGCTATTACTATTAGATGAGTTTGTTGATGAGATAGATAATTGGGCTATCTGTGATGTAGTAGTCGGAGCTTGTAAAGATTTTTCTAAAGATAAAAAATTGGTATTTAAATATGTAAAAAAATGGCTAAAGAGTAAAGACGAGTTTAGAGTTCGTTTTGCTCTAGTGACTCTTTTAAACTATTTTATTGATGACCAATATATAACTGACATATTTAAAATAACTGATAAACTAAAAAGAGATGATTACTATATAAAGATGGCCATGTCTTGGTTGTTGTCTATTTGTTACATCAAACAAAAAGAAAAAACTAAAGATTATTTGATAAATAATGATTTAGATGATTGGGTATACAATAAAACAATTCAAAAGATAATCGAATCTAATCGCATAACAGATGAAGAAAAAAAGGTATTAAAAGAGATGAAAAGAAAGTAATCTCTTTTTTCTTGACTAGAAAAATGGTTTATTTTTATAATTATAATAGGTGAAAGATATGAGAATTGATTATAATATTATCATCTTTACGGTAATTGATGGTATCATTCATGTTGCCGTTGATAAAAGTGAAAATCAGTATCGTTGTTTTAGAAAAAGTCTAGATAATTACAACGTTGAAATGGTTATAAATAATGAATTAGATAAATTATTAGGTAAAAGTAATGCTAAAGAATTAGTGGGAATTTATGGCGAAGAAAAAAGCATCTTGATATCTTACATAGTTATCACTAATTATCGTGATAATCTTAACTATATCTCTCTTGATGAAGCCAAGAAGACTTTCACAGAAACTTATTTTAGGGAAGCAGTTAAAAAGATGCTGACATTAATTATCACTGATTACTATTTAAAGATCATCTATCCTGATGGTTTTACTATTCCCGAACTACAGACACTGTTTGAAAGAGTTGAGCATAGAAGTTATGATCGGCGCAACTTCCATAAGAAAATTTTGAAGAGTAGAAGAGTTATACCGACCGGTGAAATGAAGAAATTTAGAGGAAAAAAACCAGCTAAAATGTATTGCTTAAAATAATATTGCTATAATTTTTTGTTATATCATGACAATTGATTTTAATTTACTTTTATATTAAAATAGAGGCATCTTTAGAAGTTGGTGAAGATTATATGATAGATTTACATACACATATTCTCGCTGGTGTCGATGATGACTTTACAACAATTAACGAGAGCCTAGAAATGATAAAACAGGCTCATCGAAGAAAAGTGCGAGATATTGTTCTTACTCCCCGATACATCAGAGGAAGTAAGTATGCCTTTAATAACGCAGAAAAGAAGAAGATTTTTAACAGATTAAAAAGAGAATTGAATAGACAAAATATAAAGGTAAATATCTATCTAGGTAATGAAGTGTATATCGATGAACAAATTCCCCATCTTCTAAAAAGTAATGAAATAATGACCATTAACAATTCTAAATATCTCTTAATTAAACTACCTAATAACAGTAAAGTATACAATATAAAAGCAATTATTAATTCGATTCGTAAAGAGGGGATAATACCAATTATTGCTCATCCGGAAAGGGCTTTTTCGTACTATAAAGATTATGAGTTTTTTAAAGATTTATTAGATCAAGGTGTTTTATTTCAAATCGATGTGGCCAGTATTTTTGGTGAAAATGGTAAAGAGGCCCGTTTAATGGCTAAATATTTTTTAAAAAAGAACATGGCCCATTTCATCGCGACTAATACAAAATATTCCTATAATTACTATTATGATTATTACGAGTATTTGAAAGCTAAATTACATCGCATTATCCGTGATGATGAGTATATTAAAGAACTATTATTTACCAATCCTAAAAATGTTTTAGATGATGCAAGAATCGATACGCATGAAGTAAAAATTACTTATCTAGAATCGTTAAAAGAAAAGATAAAAGAGTTAAAGAAATAAACTTTAACTCTTGTTTAATTTGGTGACATTTACTTTAAATTTAGTTTAGGTTAAAATTAAATAGGTGATGGTATGAAGAAAGATTTAATTAATATATCATTAATTGTTGTCTGGATGGTTATAATTTTTTGGTTTTCTAATCAACCCGGCAATATTTCTTCACAAGAGAGTGGCACTATTTTAAATATTGTCAATGGTTTTGGCATAACTAAGTTAATAAATCCGGATATTCTTCACTTAATTATTAGAAAACTAGGTCATGTGTTCATCTATTTGGTTTTAGGACTTTTGGTTTATAATTTTTATAAAGATAAAGGCATAACATCGTTTAATAAGATTTTTTTATCCGTTCTCATATGTTATATATATGCCACGACTGATGAAATTCATCAGTTATTAGTTCCTGGTCGCAGTGGAATGTATTTTGATATCGTTTTAGATACTTTATCTAGTTTGGTTGGCATTTTTACCTTTAATCATTTAAAAAAGAAATAGAGTCGTCTACTTCTTTAATTTTTTATCGATATCGTTACAAGTTACCTTACGAGCAATATCATCGATATGAATTGCTTTATCTAAAGTTAAATTAGTATTATAAAGCATTGCTGTTGTCAGAATTTTGTTGTCGAGATTTTCATTATCTCCGATGATACCTTTAAATATTTCTAGATTTCTCAAAACTTTATTTCTCGATATTAAAGTTCCATCGATATCGTAAGTGTTATCGCTAACTTTATAATCGTCTAACTTTTTAACGATGTCTAAATTGATAACTTCGTCACTTATCTTATCACGAGTACTATTTTTTATTTTGTTTAAGACTTTAGGATTCATAATTTCTAAACTAGAATTATTGATAAATTTATCGATATCGTCATCAGGTACAATGAATTTATGTCCTGGTTTAATTTGCGAGATAAATTTGTTGTTATTTATGACTGGTAGATCAATTTCATTAGCGCATAGAATTCGTTTGATAGTGATTTCATAATCTTCATTAATATATTGAGGGTTGTTGACAATCATTTCTTCTAATCCCAATTCGATAAACTTATCGACTAGATCGAAATATTTACAATCGCTGTAGACGTTAAAATTGTTATTATTGATATCTTCTAGTTCAATATCGTATTGGTAGGCAAGGGCAATATTATTTTTAAGATTATTATTATCTAAGTAAAATATCTCCGAGTTTTTATTTTTAACATTTTTAATATTTATATTAGTATTTAATAAATCTTCGATATTATATTTTAAATTATCAAATAACTGTTCTTTATTAACTAACTCTGGATGATTTAAAATGATATTGTCAGTAAGAATTTCCTCATCGATCAACTTATCTATTTCTTTAATAGTATCTTCACAGGCATTAGCAACTAATCTTACGAATTTAGGGTTGTCAAATGTTTGTTCATTAAAATTATGGGAATCTTTAAAAGCCATCAACGCATCCATCAATCCATCAAGATCAACATTTTCAATCAAATAGATAAAATCGTCGTGCGATACATTTTTAAGCGAGTAATCCCTAATTGCTATAATTGCTACTAGTTCGTTTAATTTGCTTGTTTTATTGTCGTGAAATTGATCGCTGGCTTCTTTTAAAAAGTTGTTATTGCGAGCATTTACATACTTATATAATTCTAAAATACAAGCAGTATTGACCATCTCAACGTTTTTTAGCCTTTTTTCTAGATAATCAATTGAGATAAATTGACGTTTATTTATGTCATTAATCAATTTATAAGCATCTTTAACACACTTATCTAATTCTTTGTTTGATCTTATCGTATTCTTGTCTTCTTTAATCATCATTTGGATTACTTCACTTAATCTTTTGTTAACAATATTGATGATTTTAAAATCGCTTTCGTTTCGATAGGCCTTTTTAATTTTATCTTGTTCTTCTTTATTTTTGATTTTTAAAGGAGTGTCAAAAAATGCTTGACCATATTTTTCTTTAAGGTTCATAAGAGCAAAAACTAATCCCATTAAAGAAAATTCTTCTCTGTCGGGTGGACAGAACATACATATGCATTTAAAGATTTTATCCTTTTCTTCTGGATCCATCCCTTCAAAAACTTTGTCATAAGTATAAGTTAATTTTTCAAAAGCTCTTACGGGACTTTCACCATTTATCGGTTTATTTTCTACTAAATCGAGATAGTTTATTGTATCCGTTTCAGCCATCAAACTATTTTTTATCTTCTCGTAGTTATTACTATCAGCTAGATCCTCTATATTACAGTATTCTCTTAGAGCTTGAAGTAATGAAAATAAATTTTCTATTTTTTTTCTTTTAAAATTATTAGCTTTATTTATAAAAGGTATAAGCGTTTTACATCCTTCTCTGGCTTGTTCAAAACTAGGATTATTATTTAATATAGGGAAGAGAACACATATGTAGTCTTCAATTGATATTTTAGTATAATTATAAATATTGCTAAAGATATTATTTTTATCGAGTTGGTATAAAAAATTACCTTCTTCAGTATCTCTAAATAATACTTCTTTTTCGTTTTCAGCTTGTTCTCTAAAAAATTGTCTTATTTTTTCTGTATTTTCATCCATATTATTACCCCTTAATGGTTAAGCTTTTAACCTTGTTTTCGCCTGGTTTCTTTCGGTTTACTAACTCATTATAAATTTTATTTTTAATTTTTTCGGAATCACTAAATAGTTTTTCACGTTCATTTTCATCATTTAATTGTTCGATCAAGCGTGGTTTTAAAGCTAGATAATTATTGATTTTGTTTCTCAACATTCCACGGTATCCATTGATCGATTCTCCTTTTGTAAAAGCCCCGATAATTACGTGAACATTATCACCGATGACATCGTGGAGTAAGCGTACTTTGGCATGTCTTTGTTGTGATACACCATATTCAATAAAACGTTTAAGATATTTAAAATTACCACTGTATACGGACTTTATCAATGTAACGTAGGAAGAAAGAGCATTTTCATCCTTATCATTCATAATGTCTTCATAGGGAAGACAAACATTGCCGTTAAACAAAAATATAACTTTATTTTCGGAATTTGTCTGTTTAATTTCTTCTTTATCATCTGTTGTTACAAAACTTGAATCGCGTTGTTTTTTAATTGTATCGTATTTGTTTTGAACTAATTCTATTTCTTTTTCGATATCGATTTTATCACTTGGAGAAGAAATCAATAGAATGTCATGACACTCATTAATGTATTTCTTTAAAAGCAAAAGGACATAGTTATAAGCCTGTTCTTTATTGGATTGCTTATTGATATCACTAATTATTTCTCTATCACTAATCGTTAAGACGTATTCTAAATAGTCATCTACTGAACTATCGTGACTATCTGTTTCATCATTTTTTAAAATCGAAGTTTTATCTTCTTTTTTGTAATCATTTAAAATCTTGGCAGCATATTTGAGTTCTTGATTGGCTTTTTTTAAAGAATCATATATTTCACTGTTGTGGTATAACACGTATCTAGCAGCACCGATCAAATTTTCGATGGCCGGATTTTCTTTCTTTAAATCATCTAATAGATTTTCGAGGTCGTATATACAACCATCAACCCCACGGTGACGTTCAATTTCTTCAAATATTTCCAATATTCTGTTATTATCCATGGCCTAACCCCCTAAAACAGTGCTTTATTATACCATTTTTTCTAATAAAAGTCAATTTATAACAAATATAAAAATAGTTGAAAAAAAGATTAATAAAATGTAGAATATAATTGAGGAGAGATGAATTTAATGAATAATGATATTATTAATGCAACTGAAGAGAAAATGAAAAAAGCTTTAGAGGCTACCGAAAAGAAGTTTTTAACTATTAGAGCTGGTCGTGCCAATCCTGCTACTTTAGACGGAGTTAATGTCGAATATTATGGCGTTGCAACGCCACTTAAACAACTTGCAACTATTTCGGTACCAGAAGCTAGACAATTACTTATTAAACCGTTTGATAAAACTTCAATTCCAGCTATCGAAAAAGCAATATTTGAGGCTAATTTAGGTTATACTCCTTCAAATGATGGGGAAGCTGTTAGAATTTCCATACCACCACTTACTGAAGAGAGAAGAAAAGAATTAATTAAACAGGTCAAAGCTATTTCGGAAGAGGGTAAAGTATCACTAAGAAATATTCGTCATGAAGCTATAAATGAGATTGAACGATCAGAGTTACCTGAGGATGTTGAAAAAGCCAAAAACAATGAAGTTCAAAATCTAGTCAACGAATACAATAAACTAATTGAAGCCAAATTAAAAGAAAAAGAACAAGAACTACTTACTGTTTAGTTCTTTTTTTCTTGCATTTTTAGGAAAAAATGTTAAAATATAGGGCAAAAGTGGGTGAGGTTATGGAATTAGATAATGAGAAGATGAAAAATTTTTTGGTTTATTTTACCGATATCGATAACGCAAGAGAGTTTATTAGTGATGCAAGAGAAGAAATGAAAGATAAAACGATAGGGAGCTTTGTCATCTCTCGTTCACGTGAGACTAAAAATAACTTTCGTTCTAAAATAGCGTTTATCAATAGTCAAAAGGATATTAACTTGCTTATGAGTAATGATAATATAGCTAAAGGTAATGTTATCGATAAGATTGATGCGGTGGTTGTATTGCATCCAATAAGTAAACCGAATGTTATAGATGAAATATTTAAAACAGCAATGGATAAGGGTAGGGATGTTGTCATTATCAATGTCGTAAAGCAAATTAATGATGCCCCTTATATCAATAAGCTCTATGGGCGTCTTTATAATAAAAATGTCAAGAGCAAGCCTTATATTAAAAACTTTATTACGGTGGAACAAAGTCGTCTGTTGGATTTAGTTAGTCGTGACTTACCAAAGGATCAGTTGCTGGAAGCTCTACGTGAATATGGAACTTGTGGTCTAGTTTTAAACAATATCATTAAAGTCGTTAATAATAAAAAGTTTGTACCGACTAGAGAAGAAGCAGATATCGTCTATCGTACTACTCTAGAATTGGGAAGAGAAATAACTCTACATGATAATTTACATCTATCTAATAATATACCTATGGGATTATGGTTGAAACTGTATAGAGAAGATATCGAACAAAGAAGAACAGATAAAGTTTTAACTGATGATGAGTTGTATATTAAAAATAGATATGACAGTATTATGGAATACGTCAATGGTGATGGTAAATATAATATTTTAAGTGAAGATATTAAAGAAAAATGTGAAGAATTCTTAGAATACGTTAAGACCAATCACAAATATCCTGGAAGAATGACTTGGTATAAAGATAAAAAACAACATCTGGAAAAGATTAAAATGATAATGGCACGCGATCCCAACTACCGTCTGATTAAGAATGATGAATATTTGAAAAAGACTTTCGAAGAAGCTCAACAGTTTTTGGATACAAACGGATATTCAGATAATGATATTAAAATCATGTTTGATAAGCACTATGATGAATATGCTGAATTTATCAAAGACAAGAAAAAATATCCCCATTATAGAGAGTATGGAACTTTCCAAGATGGTACGCCGATGGCTGGTTGGCATCAAAAAGTTAAAAAGTTTTTGAGTGCTGAAAAAAGAAAAATTTTAGATGATAAAAATTACCAACCATCACCAGATTTGTTGGATATGCTCTATGGATTTGCTCTCATCGACAATTATTTATACGACTATAATTTTAATAATGTAAAACCTAAGATTAAAGAAAAATGTGATCGTTATTTAAAGAGAGTTCAAGAAGAAAAGAAAATAATTCCTGAGTATGATGATGAGATATTTAAAGATCACACCTACCTTAAAAATTGGTACGCTCGATATGGAGCTTTAGCATCTAGAGAAAAAAATAAACTTTTGAAAAACCCCGATTATAAACTTAATGCTACTAAGATGTATGGAATCCATACTCTAGCTCTAGTTGACAATATTATCTATGATGAAGAACACAAGAAAAATATAGGAAAAAAGCTTATTAAAAAATAATGTTTTCATTTAGAATATATTTATGATATAATTAATACATTGAGTGAAGAAATGCTATGATTAGGAAATAGTAATAGAACATGTCATTTTAAGAGAGTTGTCCTAGTGCTGAAAGACAATAAATGAATAACTATGAATTCACCCTATAGCATCTATTAATAATAGACGTCATCCAGCGTTAATGGAACTAGAGTGCATAGTATAACTATGAATTAAGGTGGTAACACGGTTAAAATCGTCCTTTGGTTTTAGCTGTGTTTTTATTTTAGGAGGCTAATTATGAAAGAAAAATTAGAAAATATTAAAAAAGAAGTGGAAAAAGATCTTGCTGGTGTAAAAAGTAGCAACGAATTAAATGAATTACGAGTAAAATATTTAGGTAAAAAAGGTCTTATTACATCTCTAACTAAAAATATGAGTGAACTTTCTATCGATGAAAAGAAAGAAGTCGGTAAGTTATCTAATGAACTTAAGACGATGGTTACAGAAAAGATTGAAAAGCTAGAAAAAGAGATTAAAGAAAAAGAACTAAATGAGAAATTGGTGCGTGAGAAAATCGATATTTCTATGCCTAGTACTAAATTGAATGTCGGAAGTGTTCATCCTCTTACTAGAATTAGTGATGAATTAGAGGAGTTGTTCATTTCTATGGGTTATGATGTAGTAAGTGGTCCGGAAGTAGAGATTGACAAGTATAACTTTGAAATGCTTAATCTACCTAAAGATCATCCAGCTAGAGATGCCCAAGATTCTTTCTATATAACTAATGAAGAATTGCTTCGTACTCAAACTAGTGCTGTCCAAGTAAGAAGTATGTTAAAAAATACGGAAAAGAAACCATTTAAGATTGTTTGTCCGGGAAAAACTTATCGTCGTGATGCCGATGATGCTACTCACT
>CANRCI010000034.1 GCA_947629075.1 uncultured Bacilli bacterium
AAATAATTTTCAAAATTATTCCCAACCCATGAATAACAATGTAAATGCTTATTCAGAACCAATGAATAATTACAATAATGATTTCAATGATCCTACTAAGGTGAACATTGATGCTATTAAACAAGGGGCAATGGATATAAATCAACAAATGCCTTCAAATAACAATCAAAACAATATGAATTTTGGAGGAAATGCTCCAGTTAATAATGCTCCTGATATGAATCGTTTTATACCAGATTTAAAGAAGGATACAGTAGAGAGAACAGAAGATGGAAACGAAATTATTGGAACTGGGCTTCTTGCTGGTATGCCAGTTATCGATGGAGCTAGTAACAATACTAACTTGAATTCAATTCTTGAAAGTGAAAACATGACGATGAATCCACCTATGAATAATATGAATCCAATGCCACCGATGGATAACAACATGAATCCAGTAAATCAACAAAATCCTCAAGAGATGATGCAACCAAATCCAAGTATGATGGACAATCAAAATATGAATACTGGTATCAGTGCTCAAGAAATTGCTGATTCTGAAGATTTCAAGATTTCAATGGTTGCGATTGATAACATCTTAAACGATATGCGTTCTAAAGGATTTAATGTTGAAATTGAAAAATCTATGCTTGGTAATGAATTGCAACTAATCATAAAAATGAAAAAATAACTTAGTGCGAAATAGCTTAACCCTAATTGAGTTTTTGCTCGATTGGGGTTTTATAATTGAGTAGTGGAAAGCAATTACGCTTTTATATGTCCACTTTTATATTTCCGTTTTAATTATAGCTATTTTTTTTATAAAATGATTTAAATGTTTTCAGTTTTTTGATATTATATTAATGATGACTATTCAAGAAGGTGATAAGATGGGAAAGATAATTTCATTAGTAAATCAAAAGGGTGGCGTAGGAAAGACAACAACTAGTATTAATCTTTCGGCATCTTTAGCAGTTTTAGGTAAAAAAGTTCTTTTGATAGATTTAGATCCTCAGGGAAATACAACCACTGGTATAGGAATAAATAAAGGGGATATCGAATATAGTGTTTACGATCTTTTAATCGATAAATGTAAGATAGATGATGCTATTATCCACAGTAAATACAAAAGATTAGATGTCTTACCAGCTACTATAAATTTAGCAGGTGTGGATATTGAATTAATGGAGAAAGATCGCAATGAACCTGGTTTTGTTAAGGGTGCTCAGCTTAAGGTAAAATTAGATCCGATTAGAAATAATTATGACTTTATAATTATCGATTGTCCTCCTTCACTTGGTCTGATTACGACTAATGCTTTAACGGCATCTAATTCAGTAATTATTCCAGTTCAGTGTGAATTCTTTGCCCTAGAAGGAATTATGCAGTTATTGAATACGATCATGATGGCCCAAAAGAATTTAAATCCTAGTCTTGACATTGAGGGGGTATTGTTAACGATGCTCGATTCTAGAACTAATTTAGGATTTGAGGTTGTTGAAGATATAAGAAAATACTTTAAGGAAAGGGTATACAATACGATAATACCTAGACTTATAAGACTTACTGAAGCTCCTTCACATGGTAAACCAATCGTTGCTTATGATCCTAAATGCCGTGGTACTGAAGCTTACTTAAATTTAGCAAAGGAAGTGATTGAGAGAAATGGACAATAAGAGAAGAGCCCTAGGAAAAGGGCTAGAAGAGTTGTTCAATAATGAACAAATTGATTTTGATAAAATAGAAGAAAAAATAGTAGAATCTACTCCCAAAGATCAGATAGTTGAAATAAATTTGGATGAATTGAGAAGTAATCCCTATCAACCTCGTAAGAACTTTGATGAAGAAAAATTGAATGAATTAGCACTTTCAATAAAAGAACACGGTGTTTTTCAACCAATTATAGTTAAAAAGAGCACAGTTAGAGGTTATGAAATAATTGCTGGTGAAAGACGTGTTAAAGCATCACGTATGGCTGGACTTACTAAAATACCAGCGATTGTTCGTGATTTCACGGATTCAGATATGATGGAAATTGCTCTTCTAGAAAACTTACAGAGAGAAAATTTGAATTCAATTGAAGAAGCAAGTGCTTATAAAAAATTAATTGATACTTTGAATATAACTCAAGATGAATTAGCTAAGAGATTGGGTAAAAGTAGAAGTCACATTACCAATATGTTAGGACTTTTAACCTTACCAGAAGAAGTAAAAAACTTAATTAGTGAAAATAAATTATCACAAAGTCACGCTCGTGTGCTTAGTAAAATTGATGATAAAGAAAAAATTGATGAGTTTGTAGACTTGATATTAAATAAAGGTTTAAATGTAAGACAAATAGAGGAACTTTCCCAAGGAAAAGATGTAACGAAGAAACACAAGATCAACGTTACTCATAAAGAAAACGAATACAGTCAATTAGAGGATTCGATTTCCGAAAAGTTGGGAACGAGAGTTAAAGTTAAAAAGAATAAGATTGAAATATCGTTTACTAATAATAACGATTTAAATAGAATATTAGAAATAATGAATTTAGGTGATTAAGGATGCTAGAAAAGTTAATTGATCTCATTTTATCACCATTTATATATTTGCCGATTATATACGTAGTTGTCGGTATGATCTCTTACCGATTAATCAAAGGTTTAATTAAAGGATTGTTTACTAAGAAACATCTCAATCGCATTCGTGATCGTAAAAGATGCAATACAATTATGCAGGTATTAATAGATACTGTTAAAGTCATCATTGTCGTTTTAGTTGTCTTAGCTATTCTTTCTGTTTACGGTGTCGATGTCTCATCGATTCTTGCTGGACTTGGTATTGTCAGTTTAGTTTTAGGTCTTGCCAGTCAAGATTTAATCAAAGATTTTATATCAGGTACTTCAATCATTTTAGAGGATTACTTTTCTGTTGGTGACATTATCGAGGTAAATGGTTTTAAAGGAGAAGTTGTCCATATTGGAGTCAAAACAACTAAAATAAAAAAATGGGATGGCCCAGTTATGATGATTTCTAACCGCAATATTACGACTGTTATCAATCATTCAACTGAAAATACGACAGCTGTTGTCGATGTTGAGATTGCTTATGAAGAAGGTGTTGAAAAGGCAATTAAAGTCTTAGAGAAGACATTTGATAATATTAAAGAAAATGAATTTGTCGTAGGAGATATCACTGTTTTAGGAGTAGAAGAGTTAAAGGATTCATCCGTTGCGATAAGAATAACTGCTGTATGTAGTCCTCAAAAACATTTTATTGTCCAAAGACTAATGCGTCAGGAATTTAAGAAAGCTCTAAATAAAGCTGGTATTAAGATTCCTTATCCACAAATCGAGGTTCATAATGGAAAATAAAATTCAGTTAGGTACTAGAGTAATTATGAAAAAAGGTCATCCATGCGGTGCCAACGAATGGGAAGTTATCAGAGTCGGGGCCGATATAAAAATAAAATGTTGTAATTGTGGAAGAGTAGTTATGTTACCACGAATAGAATTCAATAAAAAAATGAAGAAAGTAATTGAGGAGTAAATATGAGGGAAAAGAAGAAAAGAAAACTAAGAAAATTTAAGTTTCATCCTGTAACATCTTTGATCTTGTTAACCCTAGGAACTGTAATTTTAAGTTTTGTTCTATCGAAATTTCATGTTCAAGCGAGTTATAGGACGATTGATCCTAATTCGTTAGAGTTTAAAAATGTCATTGTCAGTGTTGAAAATTTATTTAATTACAATGGCTTTAAAATGATAATTAGTGATGCTGCTAAAAACTTTGCTAGTTTTTCAGCACTTACTACATTGTTGATTGGGTTAATTGGAGTATCAGTAGCTCATGCATCAGGATTGATCGATGCCTTTATAAAGAGAGTTACAATTAATGCTAATAATAAATTGATTACTTTCTTTTTGATATTAATTGCTATAATTTCTAGTTTAATAAACGAAATTGGGTATGTAGTTTTAATACCACTTGGAGCACTCATATTTTTAGCAAATAAACGTAATCCAATGTTGGGTATAACAGCTGCTTTCTGTGGTGTTGCCTTTGGTTATGGTACTAGTCTTTTTGTCGGTAGTATGGAGGTATCACTTATCGAACAGACAAGACTTGCTGCTAGTGTTATTGATGCTGAATATCATATCGCACTATTATCTAATGTCTTCATTATGGTCGCATCTACTATCGTTTTAGCGATTGTCGGAACGATTATCGTTGAGAACATTATAGTAAAAAAGATAGGAAGATATAAAGCGGATGAAGAAACTTTACTATTAGAAACAGCTAGTATGCAACAGATTGATTTAGACGATATCGAAAAAGTCGATTTAGAAGTTAGAGAAAAACGTGGACTTAGATGGGCTTATGTCGTTGGATTTTTGATGATACTATTGTTTATCTATATGATTATACCTAATATTCCAGGTTCAGGAATACTATTGGATAAGAGTGAGTATACTTATTTAAATCAATTGTTTGGTAGTAAATCATACTTCCAAGATGGATTTACTTATATGGTATCTCTTTGGTTCTTCTTCGTCGGTATTGCTTATGCTATCGGTGCTAAATCAGTAAAAAATGATAAAGAACTATTTGAAAAAGCTTCAACTTATCTACGTAACGTTGGACATATAATTATCATCATGTTCTTCTTTGTCCAATTCATTTCAATATTTAAAGAAACTAATATTGGGGTAGTAATTGCTTGTTTTGGAGCTGATCTAATTCAGACCCTTAATTTTACAGGCTTACCACTTATTCTTTTAGCTCTAGTAGTTATCGCCATAGCTGGTATATTACTTCCTTCATCATCTAGTAAATGGACGATTTTTTCACCAGTTCTTGTTCCAATGATGATGCAGGGAAACATATCACCAGAATTTGCGCAATTCGTTTTTCGCGCAGCTGATTCAATGACTAAAGGATTGAGTCCAATTTTAGGATATTTTGTAATATATTTAGGATATCTAAATATCTACAATACTAAAAAGGAGCCAGTAACGATGAAGAAAGCTCTATCATTTGTCTATCCTTATTGTTTAATCATTGCTGGAACTTGGATATTGATTACAGTTGGATGGTACTTGTTAGGACTTCCAATTGGTCCAAATGTCTATCCGACATTATAAACACCGCATGGTGTTTTTTTACTTTACACTTCAAAGTGTATTTAAACTTGAATATAAAAAATCGGTGTGCTAGTATAAAGTTATAATAGAGGTGATTTTATGGCATTAAAAGATGTTAAACCGACAATGGCTGAAAGAAACGCTATCAGAAAACAACTTCAAGAAGCAGAAAAAAAATTAGCCGAAGCTAAAAAGTATATGATGGATAATACCGTTGAAAATCAAGAGCGAAGATATGCAGAGAAAATGAATGAGCTTGATATGGAAAGATCGATATTAACACAACGATTGCACGATTTAAAAGAAGATAAAACAACAGAAATAATCTATGCTAAAAATGGTGGCGATATAGGTACAGATACACTACATAGCACTGTTGGAAGTTCGTCTGAAATTGAACAAACTGAGTCACAGATTGAAAATTTAAATAAACAATATAGTGAAACAAAGGAGCGTTCTAAAGACTCTTTGAGTATGGCTCAAGTGTCAATTCGTGCTGAAGAAAATTATGACAGTGCTAAAAAACAATATGAAGAGGCTAAAAAAGAGGCTAGTGAAGATTTAAATGAGAAGGTAAAAAGTTCTAGACGAAATATGGATTTCCACGATCTTCAAAGAGTATACAATGCTAGAACTAATGCTTTTTCAAGATTTATCAATAAAATAACTGGCAAGGCACCAAAGTGGGGAGAAATAAGTAATTTGTCAGAACAAGAAATGCGTTATTTATTACATGCCGCTAAAGGTAAAACTGTTAAACAAGAAGCTAAGGCTCAAAAAATTAACAAACAAAAGAATCTTAGTTTTAGAGAAAAACAAGAAAAGATAAAGAAAAGCAATTGGAAATATTTTATGGATCGAGCAGCTAATGTTAATAAAACTGAAATAAAAAAAGAAGTTGAAGCGGAAAGCAGACATATGTAAGGAGTTGAATAATTATGAATGAAGAAATGTTAGAAGAAGAAGTAACTTTAGCTGATTTAGTAGAGAGTTATGATGATTTATCAGTCAGTGAAAAAAGAAAAGAGTTAGGTAGAGAAGTAGCAGAAATGACTATCGTGATTCAAAAATTAATCAGTGATCTCGGTGGTGGAGTTAACGTAAGTAATCTAGAAGACTTCAATAATTTGTTTGACGGTGAAGCTAGTGAATCAGATTATTTAACTGGTTTTTATGAAGATATTTTAACTTTTAAAGAAATGTTGGGAGCTTACCTAGATCATGTCGTTTTGCCAAAATATGACGATGCAGAATAATTTTTTCGAATAAATATTAATTGAACAGCTTTTTATAAAGTTGTTTTTTTTATTTTTTCTTTATGGTAGAATATATTCTGAAGTGGAGGTCTTATAATGAGTTTGAAAGCTGGAATTGTTGGTCTTCCTAATGTTGGTAAATCAACTTTGTTCAATGCCATTACAAAACAAAATATTTTAGCTGCTAACTATCCCTTTGCCACAATTGAACCTAATGTGGGAGTGGTAGTAGTACCAGATAAAAGATTAGATAAATTAAATGAGATGTATAAACCAGAACGATTAATCGCTACTAGTTTTGAATTTACTGACATTGCTGGTCTTGTTAAAGGAGCTAGTCAAGGAGAAGGTCTTGGTAATAAATTTTTATCTCACATCAGAGAAGTCGATGCTATTTGTGAAGTAGTTAGATGTTTTAATGACGGAAGTATTATCCATGTCGAAGATGGAATTGACCCGATAAGAGATATTGAAATAATTAATTTAGAACTTGCTATAGCCGATTTAGAGATAATTAATAATCGTATTGATCGAATTAAGAAAAAAGCTTTGACCAATCGTGATAAAGAAGCTCTAGTTGAGTATAATGTTTTAGATAGAGCAAAACATGCTTTGGAAGAAAATAAAGCATTGCGAACAGTTGATTTTACTAAAGAGGAATTAGCAATAATTAAGAATTTTAGTTTTTTAACCTTAAAACCGATCATTTATCTTGCCAATGTTTTAGAGGATGATTTAATCGAAGAAGATAATGAATACGTTAAGGCTGTTAGAGAATATGCTTTAAATGAGGGAGCTAAGACTGTTAAGATATGCGCTAAGATGGAAGCTGATCTATGTGAGATGAATGAAGATGAGAAAAAAGAGATGCTTAGTGCGGTAGGAATTGAAGAGAGTGGTTTGGATACATTGATTAGAGAAACCTACGATTTATTAGGTCTTGAAACTTTCTTCACAGTTGGAAAAGACGAAGTACGTGCTTGGACTTATAATAAAGGAATGAATGCGAAACAGTGTGCTGGAGTTATTCATAGTGACTTTGAGCGCGGTTTTATTAAAGCTGAAGTTATGTCATATGACGATTTAGTAAAATATGGTTCCGAATTAAAAGTAAAAGAGGCAGGACGTCATCGTCTAGAAGGAAAAGATTATATCATGCAAGATGGGGATATTTGTCTGTTCAGATTTAATGTTTAGGAGATATTATGGAAAGTCAAATTAAAATTTTTGAATCAGGAATTGAAGAGGGAATAATGAGTCGTAACAAAAAGTTTTATGACGACAACCTTTCACAGAAAGAAATCGATGATATATTTTTAAAAACGCGTTTAAGTTTAGGCGAGAAATATTCCTTCGATGGAAAAAAGATCTTTCAACCATATCAAAAAACGGATAGTAACGGATTGGAATATGCCGATGGTAAATACGTGGTAATTGGTGATAAACACATGAAGAGTGATGACTTTTGGTATGAAAACATCCCTTGTGATATTTTGATTATATCTAATAAATATTCCAAAGTTGTCTTGGGTAATCAGATGGCTGATTGTCCAATACTAATTATTGAAGATAGAAAACTAGGAGTTACTGCTTTAGCGCATTGTGGTGTTTCTTACATTGATCGTTTACTTCCAGTCGATACTGTTCGAGCTTTACAAAAAGAGTACAACAGTTCTTTAGACGATTTATTTGTCTACATCGGAAGTTGCGCTAAAAAAGATAGTTATGTGTATGAGACATACCCTAAATGGGCTCATAATAATGAAGTGTGGGAACACAATATAGAACTAAAAAGTGATGGTTATCATCTAGACATTACTAATGCCATTATCTCCCAACTTAAAAGAATTGGAATTAAGAATATAGAAGTTAGTGAAGTAGATACAATTACTGATCCGCGATATTATTCTCACTATGCTAGTAATAAGGGAAAAAAAGAAAAGTTAGGACAAAATTTTGTCGGGTTTTACTACCTAGAAAAATAAAAATTTGTTGTTTACTTTTCTTTTTTCTTTTGTTATACTACTAACGAGTATTTTAATACTCCTTGCCTAGTGATAGGCCGTTAGTCCAAAAGGAGGTGTAACAATGAAAAAATATGAAATGATGTTTATCGTTCGCCCAGACTTAGAGGAAGCTGATATTAAAAAAGTTGCTGATTCTATGAAAGGTGTTGCAACAGATAATAAAGCTAAAAGTGTTGAACTACAAGAATTAGGTCAAAAAGAACTTGCATATGAAATTAAAAAGTACAAAAATGGTTATTATTTCTTATTAGTATTTGAAACTGATAGAAATGAGGCTGTTAATGAGTTAAACCGTTTAGCATCAATTAATGAAAACATTATTCGTCACTTAGTTGTTAGAGTAGATGAATAAGAAAAGAGGTAAGTATGAATAAAGTATTTTTAATAGGAAGATTAACTAGAGATCCTGAATTAAGATATACTGATAGTAATATACCGGTTGCAACATTTAGTATTGCAGTAAACAGAAATTATACTAATCAAGCTGGCGAAAGAGAAGCAGATTTTATCAATATTATCGTTTGGAGAAAACAAGCAGAGAATGTTAAGAATTACATTGGTAAGGGTAGTCAAGTTGCTATCGATGGAAGAATTCAAACTAGAAGTTATGAAAGAGATGGACAGAGACGTTATGTTACAGAAGTAGTAGCGGACAATGTTCAATTCTTAGATACTCGTGGAAGTCGTGAGAATGCTAATAATAATTCTAATGGATTTAATTCATTCCCACCAGTTGACGAAGTAACTCCTAATGATTTCCCATCAGCTAAAGAAGAGCCAACTACCAGTGTTAAAAATGATCCTTTCGCAGATTTTGGTTCTAGTATAGAAATTAATGATGATGAATTACCATTCTAAGAAGGAGGATAAATGATATGGCAGAATTTTTCAGAAAAAAGAAAAAAGTTTGTTATATGTGTACAGGTAAAGAAGTTGACTACAAAGATGTAGATGTTTTAAAGAGATTTGTTAACGATCGTGGTAAACTTCATCCAAGACGTGTTACTGGAACTTGTGCAAAACACCAAAGACATGTCGCAAAACAAGTTAAGAGAGCAAGAGAACTTGGATTGTTACCATATGCAAAATAATAGATATATTTAAGAAGGAATTTATGTTCCTTCTTTTTTTGTGCTATAATGAGCTATTTTTTAGTGTCAAGTAATATAAAGTAAGTGTCTAATTTATTGTTTTGGGTATTGGCAAATGATATAATAAACTTGGGTTACTAGAAAGTGGTGATAGAGTGAAAAAGAAGAAAAAAAAGCATAAAAGACTTAAGAAAAAGACTTTTCGCATTTTTGTCTTTGGATTTATCTGTCTAGTAATCATAACGATATTTATGGTTAGTGTAAGTAAAGTTATTGTTGAGATATACAGTAAAAATAAAGAAAAAGAAGAATTAAATAACAAGTTAGTGGAATTGAAGAAAGAGGAAGAACAATTGACAATAGATGTAGAAAAATTGAAAGATCCAGAGTATGTAGCGCGATATTTGCGTGAAAAGTTCTTTTATTCTACTGATGGTGAGTATATAATAAGAATTCCAAAAGGAAATGTAGAGGAATAGTGATTGTGATGCAGGAAGTATTTGATTTCTTGGAAAAAGAAATAAAACTTAAAAAAGGTGATATTATAGTTATTGGAAATAGTGGTGGGCCTGATTCGATGGCTCTTTTGAATGTCATTTTAACCTTTAGAAAGAAACTTGATTTAAAGGTTATTTGTGCTCATGTCAACCACAATGTACGAAAGGTAAGTTTTAAAGAAAAAGAATTTTTAGAGAAATATTGTTTAGATCACGATGTAGTATTTGAAAGTATGGTTATCGAAAAGTACGGTGATGATAACTTTCATAATGAAGCGAGAAATATAAGATACAATTATTTTGAAGATATAGTTAGAAAATATGGAGCTAACTATTTAATGACTGCCCATCATGGCGATGACTTAATTGAGACGATTGTTATGCGCATCGTTCGTGGTTCGACTTTAAAGGGATATAGTGGTTTTTCTAGAATTGTTGAAAAAGATAGTTATAAAATAGTTAGACCTTTAATATTTGTTACTAAAAACGATATTTTAACTTATGATTCAAAAGAGAATATTCCGTATGTCATCGATAAATCTAATTTTAAAGGTAAATATACTAGAAATAGATATCGTAAAACGTTATTGCCGTTTCTAAAAAGTGAAGATAAGAATGTGCATAAAAAGTTTTTGAAGTTTAATAAGACGTTAGAAGACTACGATCGTTATATCAATTCTGAGATCGATAAAGTTCTTAAAAAAGTCTATAAAAATAAAAAAGTGGATCTAAATAAATATAATGAATTAGATCCATTGATTCAGAGAAAGTTAATTTATAAAATTCTAGAGGAAACTTATCGCGATGATTTGATGATTATTAATGATTCACATGTCGGTTTGATTAAAAAGTTGATTAAATCTCGTAAAGCTAATGCTTATGTGTGTTTACCTGATAATGTCAGAGTTGTTAAGAGTTATGATACTTTAGAGATTGGTCGTGATGAAAAAGAGGTTACGTCATATGAAATAGAACTTTTGGATTATGCTTTTCTTCCCAATGGTCATACCATTGAAAAAGTTGATGATGATAGTATTGGTAATGGAAATGATGTTTGTCGTATCTCTAATAAAGATATAACTTATCCTTTGTATGTTAGAACTAGAAAATATGGCGATAAAATGGAATTAAAAACAGTCGGTGGTCATAAAAAAGTTAAAGATATATTTATCGATAGTAAGATTCCAAAAGAAGAAAGAGATAAGTGGCCAGTAGTAGTAGATTCAACCGATAAAATAATTTGGATACCTAATTTAAAAAAATCTAAATTCACTAAACAAAAAAAAGATAAATATGATATAATATTGAAATATGAGTAAAACGAGGAGGATTTTATGAATAGAAAAAGAGTAAAAAAAGGATTAACACCTTATTTATTACTTATAGTTATCGTTATTGGTATCTATATGGTGTTTTCCGTTGTAAATAATAAAGTTAATACTTTTACCTATGATGAGTTTGTTAAAGAACTTAATAATGGTAATATTGAAGAATTAGTTATCGTACCTAGAGAAAGAGCTGTTGTCTATGACATTACAGGTAAATTAAAAGGGTATAAAGATTATGAAAGTTTTACTTTAAAAGCTCCGATGAGTGATAAAGTCATCTCTCAAATAATTGAGACTGATACTGATGAGTTAGGGTTTAAACTTAAGGTAGAAGCTGATCCAGAATCTAGTTCCTTACTTTTGATTATAATTAATGTCGTACCACTTCTATTGATTGCAGGTTTTGCTTTCTGGTTCTTTTCTAAACAACTTAGTGCTAATGGTAAATCAATGGACTTTGGAAGAAGTAGAGCTCGTCTTAATGATGATAAGAACAAGGTTACATTTAAAGATGTAGCAGGACTTAAAGAGGAAAAAGAAGAAGTAAGAGAGTTAATCGATTTCTTAAAGAATCCTAAAAAGTTCCAAAGATTGGGAGCAAGAATTCCTAAAGGTGTATTATTAGTTGGTCCTCCAGGTACAGGTAAAACTTTACTAGCTAAAGCTGTTGCTGGAGAAGCAAATGTTCCGTTCTACTTTATAAGTGGTTCTGATTTCGTTGAATTATTTGTCGGTGTTGGTGCAAGTCGTGTAAGAGATATGTTTAAACAAGCTAAACAAAATGCGCCATGTCTAATATTTATCGATGAGATTGATGCTGTTGGTCGTCAACGTGGTACTGGTTTAGGTGGTGGACACGATGAACGTGAGCAAACCCTTAACCAATTACTTACTGAGATGGATGGTTTTGGAGCTAACGAAGGTATAATCATCATTGCTGCTACTAACCGTGCTGATGTATTGGACCCAGCCCTTCTTCGTCCAGGTAGATTTGACCGTCAAGTAACAGTTGACCTTCCAGACGTTCGTGAAAGAGAAGAAATTTTAACAGTTCATGCTCGAAATAAAGTCTTAGGTGAAGGAGTAACTATTAAAAATATTGCTAAACGTACTCCAGGATTTAGTGGAGCAACGCTTGAAAACTTACTTAATGAAGCTGCTTTACTAGCAGTAAGACGTAATAAAGATTGCATTACGATGAGTGAAATAGATGAAGCTACTGACCGTGTTATCGGTGGTCCAGCTAAAACTAGTCGTAAATATACGCAACACGAGAAAGAAGTAGTTGCTTATCATGAAGCAG
Source organism: uncultured Bacilli bacterium (assembly GCA_947629075.1). Lineage (GTDB taxonomy): Bacteria > Bacillota_I > Bacilli_A > RF39 > UBA660 > CANRCI01. The sequence goes on from CANRCI010000034.1 coordinate 12,608, forward strand.
GGCACGCTGTTTTAGGAATCAAACTTGAACATGCTGATGATGTTCATAAGATTACTATTATCCCACGTGGTCAAGCTGGTGGTTATAC
>CANRCI010000035.1 GCA_947629075.1 uncultured Bacilli bacterium
CATTAAAATGCTTCGCAACAATTTAGGAAAGTACCGCGATCTAATCAAAACAGTACGCGGTGTAGGTTATAAATTTGAAATTAAATAAAAACAGTTTAGCAGTTAAAATTTGGACTTATCTAGCCCTATTCTCATTTGTCATATTAGTTTTCCTATGGCTCTTTCAAGTTCTTTTTTTAGATAGATATTACGAATACTATAAAACGCAGAGAATGAATGCTGTTGCTAAAGAAATACAAGAAAAATATAAAAAAGGTGACAATTTAATCGAATTACTCAAAGATATCAATATCAAAGAAGGTATTTGTATCGAGTTTGAAAATCGTGAAGATTTCTTATACTATTCGTCAAACATGAACAAATCTTGTATCATTAGTAATAACAATGAAGAAATAAGAAAAAAGATAACTAGTTTCAAAGATAGTCAACAAAAAAATATTACTCTAAAAGTCAGTGGCGAAAAAATGAAGAAAAAAGGATTGATCTACGGTTTGAAATTGGATAACGACGTCTATTTATTTCTAAACACTGTCTTAGAACCAGTTGATGCCACTATCACTATTTTGACCAGTCAATTAATTATTGTAACTATCATTGTTCTAGTTTTATCACTACTCATCTCCTACTTCATATCACGTAAACTATCGACACCGATAACTACTCTAAAGGACAAAGCTAAATTGTTGTCCAATGGTTTGTACAATATAGAGTTTCCAACTGATACAGAAATTGATGAAATCAACGAATTGTCTAAGACATTAAACTATGCTCAAGAAGAGTTATCCAAAACCGATGAACTACAAAAGGATTTAATGGCCAATGTCTCACACGACTTAAAAACACCACTTACGATGATCAAAGCTTATGCTGAAATGATACGAGACATTACGTATAAAGATAGAGAAAAATGTATGGAAAATCTCGATATCATCATTGAGGAAACAGAGAGACTTAACATTCTAGTAAGTGATATTTTGGATCTTTCTAAACTACAATCCAATATCGAAAAATTAAACGAAGAAGAATTCGATTTAATCGATTTAGTCGCGACAATTATCAATCGTTATGAAATATTATCACTAACGGAAAAATATCACTTTATTCTAGATTCTCCTGATGATAAATTGATTATTAAAGCTGATAAATCAAAATTGGAACAAGTAATCTATAACTTGATCAACAACGCCATTAACTATACCGGAAAAGATAAGACAGTTAAAATTATCATTACGAATGATGAAAATATAAGAGTGAGTATCCAGGATAGTGGTGATGGCATCGAGGAAGAAGATTTAAAATACATCTGGGATAAGTATTACAAGAGTAAGAAAAAACATAAACGCAACATGATTGGTACTGGTCTAGGTCTTGCCATTGTTAAAAACATCCTCGAACTGCACAACTTCCAATACGGGGTTATCTCTAAAAAGAAAAAAGGTACGACTTTCTATTTTGAAATTCCCAAAGAAAAAGAAGAAAATTAATTTTTCTTCCTTTTTTATTCTCCGATATAAGTCTCTGGTGTATCATCTACTCTATTTTTTCTATTTCTAAAGAAATTAAAGATAAAGACTAAAATCAAAGTAATTAAGATACTAACTATCGCTGTTGAAGTAACAATTCCTAAATTATCTTCTTCTGTGGCAGTCTCAGTTTTACCATCTTTAACTACCACATCAAAACTGGTCTTAATACCACCACTAGATACTGTAATTTTAGCTTTTCCAGCTTTTCTCGCAAATATTTTTCCGTCAGTTGTCACATAAGCTACTTTGACATCACTAGATGAAAAGTTAAGAGCTGAATATTTAACAGCACTAGGTTCGACAACCACAGGAACATCGACTACTTCGGAAACTTTGATATTTAAATTGTTTTTAGCTTCCAATTTAGTTACCTTAACACTATCTTGTTTTTGATCAACATTACTAACACTATTACTATTTATTGTTAATGAGACAGTTGGTGATGCTTCAGTCGATTTATTGGAATTATATCTACTACTTATAATGATATCTTTATCGATATCTTTCTTAACACGGTATACTGTAGCAGCAATTTTACTATTAGCAGTAAACTTATCATTATCTAATACTTGACAGATGATGTACTTGTAAGTAGAACCATCTTTTTTATAACTACAATAAGCATTAGATTGGTAAGAAATAACTCCCACTACTTCTAAATAGTTATCATCATAAGTATCAAAGATATTGATAAAGTTTACACCGTTTAAATAATTCTTATCATTAGTAACAGTATGATCGACATATATATAACTTCCCTGTTTTAGAGAAGTAATATTATTTCCTAAACTAATATTACCATTAGTCGTTACTGCTTTAACTGGTACTATTCCCAAAACGAAAAGTAAAACAGTAACTATAACATATTTAATCTTCTTCATAAACTCACCTCAAACACTAATATGATAACCCAAAACTATTAATTTTTCAATAATTATTTAATATCGCGTTCTGGATTAACAAACTCTTTATTGGCAACTAACATTTCATGAACTAACTCTTCTTCATTGTTTAGATAAACTTCCTCGATACGGTCGACACGACATCTTTCAGCACTCAGAATAGCCAAAACTTTCTTAGCAGCATCTTCAGCAATATCGTTGACAACGACATAATTGTATTTTGTAACTTCATTTATTTCTTGATAAGCTTTTTTGAAACGCTTTAAAATCTTATCTTTCGTCTCGGTACCTCTTCCTTCTAAACGACGTCTTAATTCCCGCATACTAGGTGGCATAATAAAAATAAAGATGGCATCGTTTACTAATTCTTTTACTTTCAAAGCTCCTTCTATTTCAATCTCTAAAATGACGTCATATCCCATCTTTAACTTATCGTTAACTTCTTTTTTAGGAGTACCGTAATAATTATCATTGTATATAGCGTACTCTAAAAAGTCACCGGCTGCAATCCTTCTTTCAAATTCTTCTTTAGATATGAAATAGTAATCGACACCATCAATCTCGCCTTCTCTAGGACTTCTAGTAGTACAAGAAACAGAATACAACACGTGTTTATTCTCTTTTCTGACGATTGCTCCAACGGTTCCTTTACCACATCCACTAGGTCCCGATATGATTATAAGGTTCCCATTCTCACTCTGTTTTATAACATTCTCTTCCATAAATGCCTCCAATTTAGAAAAATTATAACACCATCAAATCAAATTTACAACTGATTTAAAATACCTTTACAAACAAAAAAACTACCTCTTTTGAGATAGTCTTTTCATTATCCATTCATTTGACTCATAACTTCACTAGCAAAGTCATCTTGTCTCTTTTCGATACCTTCTCCTACTTCATAACGAATAATTGATTTGAAAGTACCATTATTATTTTTAATATAAGTTTTAACATCAACATCAGGATCTTTAACAAATGCTTGCTCTAGTAGACAATTTTCTTTATAAAACTTATTGATTCTACCATTAACCATTTTTTCAGCAATCTCAGCTGGTTTTCCTTCATTGATAGCTTGCTCTTTAATTAGTTCCTTTTCCTTTTCTAAGACATCAGCAGGAACACTTTCACGATCTACATAAGGAGGATTCATGGCTGCCATATGCATAGCAACATCACGAGCAACATCACTATTTGCACCTTCTAAAACAGAAAGTACAGCGATTTTACCACCCATATGTAAATATGATCCAAATTCCTCATTATCGTTTTTAGTTACAACAGCAAATCTTCTAAAACTAATCTTTTCACCAATTTTAGCAACTAAACTAACTAAATAATCTTTAATCTTTCCATTTTCAGTTTCTAATTCTAAAGCACTATCCATATCAGTTGCCTCACTTTTTAAAATAGCATTCGCAACTGTTGAAATAAATTTTTTAAACTCATCATTCTTAGCAACGAAATCAGTTTCACTATTTACTTCTAGGATAACAGCTTTATTTCCATCGATAACGATATCAGCAAGTCCTTCAGCAGCAATTCTAGACTCTTTCTTAGCAGCCTTAGCAACACCTTTTTCACGAAGCCATTCAACTGCTTCTTCCATATTACCATTAGTTGCATCTAAAGCTTTTTTACAATCCAAAATTCCAGCACCAGTTTGTTCTCTTAACGTTTTAACATCGTTTGCACTAAACATAAATATCCTCCTCTATTTTAAAACTTCAATTAATTCATCTTTTTTCATTTTGGAATAACCTTTAATTCCCTCTTCTTTAGCAAGTTCTTTAAGATTAGCTAAAGTCATTGAAGCAAGATCTTTCTCTTCATTATTATCTTTCTTAGGAGTTTCCTCTTTTTCTTCTTTTTTCTCTTCTTTTACTTCTTCTACTACTTCTTGTTCTTCTTTATTTTCTTCTTTTTTATTATTTTTACGTGTTTCTTTAGTCTTTTCTTCTTCACCGACGAAGTCGATAACTTCTTTACCTTGAACTTCCGCAATAGCATTAGTAAGTACTCCTAGCATTAATTTAACACTTCTTACAGCATCATCATTACCAGGAATGACGTAATCTACCATATCGGGATCACAGTTAGTATCGACAATACCGAATACTGGAATATTTAAGATTCTAGCTTCTTTAATAGCGATTTCTTCTTTACGAGGATCAACGATTACTAAAGCATCTGGTAGCTTCTTCATCTCTCTAATTCCTCTTAAGTTTTTGTTTAATTTATCGTATTCTTTACGAATCTTAACAACTTCTTTTTTAGGAAGTAAATCGAATATTCCGTCACTTTCCATCTTTTCGATTTCATCTAATCTCTTAACACGTGAACGAATTGTTTTAAAGTTAGTTAACGTTCCCCCTAACCATCTTTCATTTACAAAATACATTTCTGTTCTTAAAGCACATTCTTCAGCGGCTTCTTGAGCTTGTTTCTTTGTTCCTACAAATAAAACTTTTCCCTCATTTTCAGCAATTGCTTTCATCGCATCATATGCTTCTTCTAATTTTTTTACTGTTTTTTGTAAATCGATTATGTAGATATCATCACGAGATGTAAAGATATACTCTTTCATCTTTGGATTCCATCTTCTCTTTTGGTGTCCAAAATGTACACCTGCTTCTAATAAATAATTCATTGAAACTACTGACATATTTCATTTTCTCCTTTTCGTTATATCACTTATTAATTTCTAAAACTCATCACCATAAGGCACTAGATAAGTCAATCCATTAATATGTTTATTTTTGTAAAGCTGCAATTAATTCAGCTTTTTTCATCTTATCACTATTAGCTATTTTCTTCTTACTAGCAAGTTCTTTTAACTCTTTTACAGTAAGTTTACTCAAATCCTCTTCTTCTTTTTTTACTTCTTTTTTGCTCTCTTTATTCTCTTCTTTGGCCTTTTTAGTTTGTTTAACTACTTTTAATACTTCTTGATCTTCAACTTTAGCAGCTTTTACTTTTCCATTAAGACCATCTTTAGCTACTTTTACGATTTCACTAAATGCTTTTGGATCATTGATAGCAATCTCTGATAACATCTTTCTATTTAATTCAACTCCAGCTTTATTTAAACCATCGATGAATTTAGAATAACTGATTTCGTTTTCACGACATGCTGCATTAATTCTTGTAATCCACAATTTTCTAAAGTCTCTCTTCTTTTGTTTTCTATCACGGAATGCATATTGTCCAGAGTGCATCAATTGTTCTTTAGCAGTTTTATATAATCTATGTTTACTTCCAAAGTAACCTTTAGCGGCTTTTAAAACCTTTTTATGACGTTTCTTTGTAGTAACTCCATTTTTTACTCTTGTCATCTTTCTTCCTCCTTACATTAGATTAAATTCTTTAATCTTTTACTATCAGCTTTTGAAATAACTGATCCCTTTCTGTTTTTACGATTAGCTTTCATAGACTTTTTACCATTGTTATGTCTACTACCTGGTCTTCCAATCTTACCATTATTTCCAATTTTCTTAGATACACCTTTATGTGTTTTTAATTTTGGCATAATTTCCTCCTTATTTTATTTCTTCGGTGTTAGTATCATCGTCATACTACGCATTTCAAGTTTTATATCTTGTTCGATATCTGCTATATCTTTTAAGCGATCAGCAAACTTAACCAATACATCACGACCTAAATCAGTATGGGCAAGTTGACGCCCTTTAAAACGGATTGACAATTTAATTTTGTCACCTTTTTGCAAGTATTTAGTAACATTTTTTAATTTAGTCTCGACATCACCAACATCGATAGTTGGACTCAATCTAAATTCTTTTAAATTGGCAATACTAGCTTTTTGTTTCTTTAAAGCTGCTTTCTCTTTTTTAGCTCTTTCATACTTGTATTTGTTGTAATCCATTACCTTACATACTGGCGGATTACTATTGGGATTCATAAGTACTAAATCCAATCCAGCATAGCTAGCTAAAGTTAAAGCATCTTGAAGTGGCTTAACTCCTACTTGTTCTCCATTAGGTCCAATAAGTAAAACTTGACTTGCTTTAATTTGTTCATTAATCAACAAATTATTTTTCGTATTTGCTATAACAAACACCTCCAATTTAATACAAAAAAAGTAGGTAAAGTACCTACTAAATCACAGAAAAAAACAACATATAAGTATTCTTTTCGGCTTTTTACCCACTACTGTTCGCTAAGTCGGGTGGATGTAGGTACATCGCTTTCCTTTTTTATTACGAGTTCAATTATAAACAAAAAAAAGCATTAAGTCAATGTTTTTTTTTAATTTTATCATTATTTTTCTTATTTATTTCTTTAGTTCGCAACCTTTTTAAAATATAAGTAATAAAGGCCGTAACTAAAGCATAACCTATACCTAAATTAATGGTAAGTGATAAAACAGAAAAAATTATGGTTAGAAGAGCAAAGATTATCATTAACCATCTAAGTATTTTTCTTTTTCTATAATTTTCAATTATTTCTTCATTAGTCATTACCCTACCTCGCTACAAAAAGCATTACGATAAACATAACAGCAAGCATGATGATAGTAATCAATACTTGAACAGAAATGTAAGCTTTACTGTCTTCTTCCTCTTCTTTATTCATCATTTTAATTAAATTACTATTATCAACTAAACTCTTTACTTTATTTAAATACTCTTCATCGTAACCCTTAAACAAAATCATATAGTTATCTGATGTCAAAACACGATCATCTTCATCGACAATTCCACTTCTTTTAGTAAATCGATCGATAATTTTTAAAAGAATCTCTCGATCGAAGAAATTGACATCATCAAATTCATATTTTAAACTATTTTTTTCATTTTTCAAAGAGATATAAGCACTATCTTCATTCTTGACTACATATATCTTTGTAAAATAATCTTTATTGTTATCGATAAAGTCTAATATATCTTTAATTCTTTCCATAATTGCCTCCTAGAAAAACAATATAAATGCGTATAGGACAAACCAAATAATAAGTATTGGATAAAACAGTTTTAAGAATGCAATTTTCTTCGTCTTATGACGGAACAACTTAATCGCAAGATATACTCCACATACGCCACCAATACTCGATATGGTAAGTAATATTTTTTCACTAATGCGAAACTTTTTCTTCTTAGCTAAAAATTTATCAAAACCACAGATGAAAAAACCTATTAAATTTATAAATAAAAAATATGTATTCACTTATCTCACCACTAGTATAATTCTATTACACATCTATTATACACTAAATTTTTAGATGTCGATAATTAAGTTAGTCGCAGAAAGTATTAATTAAAAAAGAACTAGAAAATTCCTAATTCTCTTCGAGAACGCGTAAAATTTCTTCACAAGTTGCAATGGCTTTCTTTAAAACTTCTTGTGACATCTCAGCAATAACTTCATTTCCTTTATTTTTAGCAATAAGGACGAGTTCTTCGCAACGTCTTTTCAAATCTTCACTCTTGACACGAGCTATTTCAAGCACTTTTTCTTTATCTAAAAGTTCTAATTCTTCTCTTATTTCAAATATTTTATTTTCAATATTAAAACGAATATCTTCTCTATCTATCTCACTTGCTTTAAGTGCCAACTCATCGATCTTTTCTTTTAAATCGCGTCTTGTCTCACTCCCCTTTTTCGGAGCTACTAAAAAGCCAAGCCCAATTCCTACTAGGGCACCTAAAACAAATTTCTTAAAACCTTTTTTCTCCATAACTACCTCCTAAAATATTTTATTAATGACGTTTGATATTTTTTCGCCGACTTTTCTATTAAAATTATTTATGCGGTACATAACATTATCGATAAAGAGAAAGACTTTATCCAAGCGATGCATCGTATTCAATACTCCATCTAACGTTTCATTTACTCGATTGACAGTACCGATAAGTTTAATTCCTAAGATAATTAGAATTGATATACCAATTATTAAAAGGATATAGAGAACAATATAAGCTAATTCAATCATTTTTCTTCCTCACTTACTTCTTTTTCTTTCTCTTCTTCAATCACTTTTTCTTCTTTAGCCTTTTCTTTCTTTTTTAGTTTATCTTTTTTCTGCTTTTCTTCACTTTCGATATCAAAAATAGTCTTCAATAGATAACTTAAATTGATATCAACTCCTGAATAAATGATGAGAACTATGCCAATCTCCATCATTATTATCTTAGTTCCCTCGGTTAAGTTCAAAAGTAAAAGAATGCTGAATAAATATAGTGAAACTAACATCATCATTGATGGACGCCATAAGTCATTGTTATGTTTTCGCAAATAATTGATAAAGTTAAACTTCAAAGAAGTATTAACTATCATAAATACACATACTGCTAGAGGAATAATTCCTGTTATGGCAGTATCCTTAATCCAAAGAACGATACTTACAATCACGGAGATAATAAAATATAATAAGTTAAAATCAAAATATTTAGTCTGATCTTCTCTCTTCCAATAACGATATAGACCAACTAGACCAATTAAGGCGATGATAACTGCTAAGGTATGTGACAGAGAAGTAATTGTATTATCGGGATTATACACTAAAAGTAACCCAAAACAAATCATCACCACTCCTAAAATCGTCGATGTCAAAAATGTCTTATTCATCTCTTTTTTCATAACTATACCTCCTAATTAATTATACCTCATAATAGAAAAACACAAAGAATCATAAGGACAATCATCAATATCAAAATGATATAAACAATCTTTCCTTTCTTGCCACCACTCTTTTTAGCAATAAACGATCCAAAGCCCTCAATTCCTAGATGATTGAAAACAGTCGATGCTATATCATTAATAGTTGTCCCCGCTATTAAAGCGGTATTTCTACTCTTATGGGGATCGATCATAATAAATGGTACTTTTTCAGAAAAATTGATAACTCCGATATCATCCCCTACTTTAATTTCTTCTTTTATACCATATAGTGAAGTTACAATTAAAGTATAATTTTTCTCTTTTATTTTGTCAAAGACAGTTCTAAGACAACTGTCCAACTTAAATAGATTGTCATGAATAATATTAGGATCTTTTCCTTTAAAATTCCAAAGCAAATTGTAGTCAACGATAATTAAATCGTTAGGACTAGTTTCGATTTCGTTCAATACCACTTGGGTCATCTCTAAAAAAGGATCGGTTTGAACCTTTAAGGCTTTAGCTTCGATAAAAGGTGATACTCCACCGCGATTACCGTTCAAAGAACTGTTGATATATGGCATTCTCTCAGTATCGGCAAGTAAAGTTATCTTCTTGTTGTATTTACCCTCTAATAATTTAGTAAGGTAGATTTCTGGCAACTCGTAATTGTAAGCAAAAGGAATAATTGGTTGACCAGATATTGGAAATAATGACGTAATTTTAATTCCAGCTGGACAATTACCATAAGAGAATAACTGATCGGGTTTTAAAATTAGACTTATATACTTACTAAGAGCTACAAACTCGTAATTGATTATAAAAATACTGTCATTTGGTTCAAATACCAATCGACGTTTCGTAAGGAAGGGAGCAATATCTTCATCACCTATCCCATTTCTATATCTCTGACCTAAAACCTCATCGAAGTCAGACCAAATTTCACTAACTGTAGTCGTATTGATACGATAAATTTTTGATAAATTTTCGATATCGGTCGTATCTTTGGCATAGTTAATACCAGTTACAAACGTAATAGATTGATTCTTACAAGTACTAAGTGTTCTAGTTATTTGCTTGATATAATCTTTAGCAAATTTCATATTTTTTTCACTGTTATTACCAATGAATAAATGAATACATATCTCTTTGACATTCTTATTATTACACTCATCGACATAGGCTTTTAAATGATCTAAAGCGGTGTAACTGAACTTATCTCCGACTAAATAGAAGACATGTACTTTAGAATTATTTTTAACTGCATAATCGATAGAATCAGCGATTCCTTGATTCACAAAAGTTTTAGCTTTGATCGCGCGATCGACAATTGTCTCACTCTGTGAAAACTTTCCTCCAGTACTGAAAGCTGTAAACCCCGTTTGGAAATTGGCAACTTGAGTCGGATTGAATCCGACCTCTTTTCCACCCGCTACTAGAGTTGTTGCTAGATACTCGTTGTTCAATTTATTAAAAGTAGGTAAAACTTTATCACCGTAAACATTATATGAACCTTTGGCTTCAATACCAAATCCATTGGCTAAAAATAAAACTGTCTTATTATTCATCATAATCACCTATGTTAATTATACTAAAATTTAAATTATATAGATAGAATAATTTACTTTTTTTGTGTCTACTTATGTCATATTTGTATCTTTAAGAATAACCTATTGATATAATATAATTAGAAAATAGAGAAAGTAGGAAAATAATGAGAATATTACACATGCTAAAACGAGATATTAAAGATATCGTTTTAGATATTCCCGAAATTGAGGAACAAGGGTTTGATGCCATTCAGATTTCCCCAGTTCAACCTTTTAAAAATCAATACGAAAAGCACGAATGGTACATGCTCTATCAACCGTTGTCTTTTACAATTGGTAATGTCTACGGTAGTCGTGAAGACTTAATTAGACTTTGTAAAATAGCTGAGAAATTTAACATCAAAATAATCGTCGATGCGGTTTGTAATCATACTGCCAATCTAAGTGAGAATGAAAATTTAACGCCTCATACCGATGTCGATGAAAGATTAAAAAACAACCCATATTTTTGGAAAGAGAAAAAGAATTTATATGGCGATGATTGGCACGATCGCAGTAAAGTAACCCACTACTGTATGGGACTACCAGCCCTAGATACCGCTAATTACGATCTTCAAAATATAATCGCCGATTTCTTAAACGATTTAATCGACTGTGGAGTATCCGGTTTTAGAATCGACGCTGCTAAAAGCATTGCTCTTCCAGAAGAAAGATTCGCTAATTACCCCGATTGTCACTTCTTTAGAAGAGTCTTTCAAGAAAAGCTAAAACGTAATGACCTATTCAATTATGGTGAAGTAATTTTTCCCGATAACGATGAATTGGTTAGAAGTTATCAAAAATACATCAACGTCCTTACCAATTATCACATTGAAAGTCTTCCCGATATCGTAACTTTCTATGAAAGTCATGATACTTATCTAGATGAGGGAGAAATGGGTTGGAGTAAAAATTTATCAGATGAACAAATAATAGATGGTTATAGAGACGTGACGAAAAAGTTTAAAAATACTCTTTTCTATGCCAGACCACACAATAATACTTGGAAAAGAAAAGAGATAAAGGAAGCCAATTACCAAAATAAAGAACAAAAAATAAAGACGTATTAACGTCTTTTAATTGTGTTTATATTTGACGAAGTCATACTCTTTTAATAGATGTTTGATAACCTTACAATTAGTAGATACATAAATACTAGGATACTTTTCATAAAGTTTTAAAACATTACTAACTATATCCCTCATAATGCCTTTACCCTGAAATTCCTCTAGGACAATCGCATCCTCTAGAAACAGATGAATTCCACTAGTAGATAATGTCATAATATTATTAACGGAAATGATACCAATCAATCTATCATCATCGAAAGCTCCAAAGTAGAAACTCCCATTTTTAGTCATCACATCATATGTCTTTAAAGCCTTTTTACCTTCCAATAGATTGATCATAACACCATTATAATTACAATAAAAACTATATACTTTAGATGCTTCTTTTAAAGCTACTTTGCGATACTCTACCATCATAACTCCTTATTAAAATGAATATTTCTACTAACTTCTAAAAACCCCATTTTAATATGAAAAGCCAGACTATCTAAATTATCTATTTCACAGTCACTGGCAAACTCCGAACACCCCTTCTCTTTAACCCAAAGAGTTCCAAAATTTATGAGTTTTCGACCAATTCCCATGAGACGGTATTCTTCTTTGACATATATGCCTTCGAGATATCCCACAGGACTACTAGAAGTTCCCTCAACATAGTCACTTCTTTTAGAAATTTCGATAAATCCAGTCGGAATCTCCTCTTCATAATCGATAAAATAAGCATATTTTGGACTTTTTAATTTGCTATAAATCTCTTCTTCAATCTCTTTTTCGTCGTGAAACGGCCAAAGTTCCAATACGAGACTAACTAAATTATCCAAGTCTTTAACATTAGCTTTCTTTATCATATGAATCACCTATTAAAAATTATAGCACATAAAAAGCCAGAAAAAAAGGACATTAAGTCCTTTCTTTATTGTAATTTCAACCGCACCATTTTATTTATATTTTAATTCTATATCATAAGCACATTTATAGTCAAATA
>CANRCI010000036.1 GCA_947629075.1 uncultured Bacilli bacterium
AGGTCTTTTAGTTATACCAATTCTACCGGTTATAGTGGGTGAAGTGGGTATTAGTGATAATATAACGATTATTTATCTCTTGTTTTTAATCGACATCGTATTTTCTTATTTTTTGGCTTATAAGCGTTCTATTATTTATGCTGATCAAAAGAATTTCATCATAAATTTAGTGCATATCGCTTATCTAATCGTATTGAATACTTTGCAGGTACTAATTTTAATCTATACAAAAAATTATTATTGGTATTTGATCATTAAAATTGTTATGCGCATATTAGAAAACGTCGTTTTAATATTAATTGCAAATAGGCTTTATCCTGTTATAAAAGAAAAGAATGTCAAACCTTTAGATAAAGTGGTCGAAAGAGATATATTCAAAAAAATCAAAGGACTTTTCTATCACAAAATCGGAAGCTTCGTCGTGCTTGGAAGTGACAACATCATAATTTCTACTTTTATCAATGTTAAAACAGTGGGACTTTACAGTAACTATGCACTGATACTTAATGCCTTAAACAATTTAGTATCTCAGATGTTTGCAGCCATAACTGCCGGAATCGGTAATTTACTAGTTGAGAAAAAGAAAAAGAAGAATTTGGATGTCTATAAAAACTTGCGTTTCATCAACTTTTGGATTTCTAGTTTTGTTGCAATATCTTTCTTTGTAGTAGCTGATAGTTTTATTGGCGTTTGGATTGGAAAAAAATATATTTTGGAATTAGTAGTAGTATTAGTTCTAAGTATTAATTTATATTTACAATTGTTTCGTGGAAGTATCAACAGTTTTAAAGAAGCCGCTGGCATTTATCACGAAGATAGATTTGTGCCATTAATAGAGTCACTAGTCAACATCGTAATGTCAATTATATTGCTCCATTTCATCGGTCTAGCTGGGGTATTCCTTGGAACCATTGCTAGTAATTTGGTTCTTCATCTTTTCAGTTATCCGAAATATGTCTATAAAAAATTATTCGATAAAAGTTACTTTGATTACTATTTAGAATTTGTTAAATATTTTGTAACATTTATTGTGGGACTAGCTATCACCAAGTTTGTCGCATCATTGATTGTTGTACCAAATGTATTCTTTGCTTTAGTTATCAATATTTTAATCTGTATTGTTGTTCCTAATGTTTTGTACATGTTAATTTTTGTTCGAAGTGCAGAATTTGATTATTGTAAAAAATTATTTTTAAATATTATTAAAAATTTTGGAGGAAGAAGAAATGAAAAAAACGCTTAAAGTAATTATTGTCCTATTGGTTGTTATTTCATTGGTAGGATGTGGTAAAGAAAAAGGAGATGAAAATTTGATGAGTGGTAAAGTTAACGCTGTGATTACAGTAAAAGATTATGGAGAAATAGCCTTGGAACTAGATGCTTCAACAGCTCCAATTACGGTTACTAACTTTGTTAAGTTGGCTAAAGATGGGTTCTACGATGGGCTTACTTTTCATCGAATCATTGACGGATTTATGATTCAAGGTGGTGATCCTACTGGTACTGGTAATGGTGGTAGTAGTGAAGAGATTAAGGGTGAGTTTAGTTCTAATGGTGTAGAAAATAATATCAGTCATACTAGAGGTGTCATTTCAATGGCTAGAGCTCAAAACCCTAATAGTGCTAGTAGTCAATTCTTTATAGTTCAGAAAGATTCTACTTATTTGGATGGCGATTATGCTGCTTTTGGTCATGTTACTAAAGGAATGGAAGTAGTTGATAAGATTGCTACTAGTGTTAAAGTAGAGGATGATAATGGAACTGTTTTAAAAGAAAATCAACCTATTATTGAAAAAGTAGAAATTGTTGAATAAAAGTTACTTAATTTTAAGTAATTTTTTTTATCGTTTTGTGAATTGTTTGTGAAAAATGATAAAAAATGTTGAAAATTAGGGGTAGCGATGTTAAACTTAAGTAGAAGGAGGATTGGAAAAATGGCAAAAGCAAAAAATGCAAAAAAGAATAAAACAGAGGATAAAAAAGAAAAGGAAATAGATAAATTAGAAGATGAATTAGAGGAAGTAAAAGAAGAAGTTCGCGTTTATAGTGAAGATGATGAACAGGAAGAAGTTTCAGATCCAATTGTAGCTAGCCTAAAACAAATTAAGGCTTTAGCTTGGGTTATGCTTGCTATCTTAGTAATCAATACGATTATTTTAGGATCTGCTTTAAATAGCAATAATAAAAATGCTAATGCTTCTACTACTTCTGCATCAGATGGTACTGATACTACTGAAAATACTGAGGCAACTGAAGAGGAGACATCAGATGAATATGACGTTAGTATGTTTACAGAAATCGATGCTGATAAGTTAGTCGATCTATACAATAGTAAGAAGTTAAGTGTTATTTACTTTGGTAGACCAACTTGTGGTTTCTGTGTACAATTCCTACCTAGCTTACAAAAATCAGTTGAAGAGTATGATTATGAATTGTATTATGTAGACATCGATAAAGTAAGTGATGATGACGTAGAAAAGATTACTAAACTTGATGATTTCTTCGAAGAGAAATATGGTGAAACACCTACTGTCGTATTCGTTAAGAATAAGAAAATAGTTGATAATCAAGTTGGTGCAGCTGACTATGATACATACGCTGATATGCTTGAAGATAACGGAATCGATAAGAAATAATCATAAATAAAAGGCGACTTATAGTCGCTTTTATTTTGGGTTCATTGACAAAAAAGATTGAAGTAGTTAGAATTTATTTAGGTGATAGTATGAAATTGTCGTTAGTTGTACCTTGTTATAACGAAGAACAAAATGTCAGTTTGTTTTATGAAAAAGTAAAAGAAGATTTTAGTAAAGTTAAATTTGATTATGAAATCGTTTTTATCAATGATGGCAGTAGTGATAATACTATTGACGAGTTGAAGAAGTTGTGTAAAGACAAGAAGAAAAAAATAAAAGTTATTGATTTTTCGAGAAATTTTGGAAAAGAAGCAGCCATGTATGCAGGACTTAAAAATGCTAGTGGCGATTATGTAACAATAATCGATGCTGATTTACAACAAGATCCTAAATTGGTACTAGATATGGTTAAATTTTTAGATGAAAATGATGATTACGATTGTGTTGCAGCTTATCAAGAAGAAAGAATTGAGGGAAAAGTTTTGTCTTTCTTTAAAAATTCTTTTTATAAATTGATTAATAAGATGAGTGATACTACTTTTGTCAGAGGGGCCAGCGATTTTAGGACTTGTCGTAGACGTATGGTTGAGGCCATAATCAGTATGGAAGAGTATTTTAGATTCTCTAAAGGGATTTTTGCTTGGGTTGGATTTAAAACATATTTTATTCCTTACGTAGCCCATGAAAGAGCAAGTGGTAGTAGCAGTTGGAGCTTTTGGAAATTGTTTAAATATGCGATAGATGGGATAATTGCATTTTCGACAGTACCACTTAGAATTTCTACTATCGTTGGTTTGTTATCATCAGTTTTATCAATAATTTATTTAATTGTAGTCATCGTTCAAAAGTTAGTGTTTTCAATTGCTATTCCAGGATATGCCACCATTGTCGTACTCATCTTGTTATTAGGTGGATTGCAGTTGTTTTCCCTAGGAATACTTGGCGAATATGTAGCTCGTACTTATGTTGAAACGAAAAAGAGACCAATCTATATCGCTAAAGAAATAATCAGTTATGAAAAATAAGGTGCTTGTCATCTTTTTTTAATTAAGATATACTTAAAATAGTTGAGAAGTAGGTGGATTTATGTATTTAGCTTTAGCTTGTGAAAAATCAGACGTTCTTAGTGTCATTTCTTTTATTAAGACGATTATGAATACGATTTGTACTTTGGTTCCAATCGTTTTAATCGTCATGGTAAGTATTGATTTGTTAAAGATCGTTATCAATGGTGATGATAATACTGTTAAGACCTCTACGAAAACGATAATTAATCGCGTAATTGGTGCTGTTGCAGTGTTTTTTGTACCGACGATAGTGGCCCTTGTATTGGGTAGTATTGAAAACTTTACTAGTGATTATTCAGTATGCTGGGATAGTGCTACGAGTGAAAATATTAAATTTTATAGAAGTTTGGAAAAACTAGAAGAACAAGAACAAAAAGAAGCCAATAAAAAGAAAAAAGAATTGGCGACAAAAGAGAGAGAAGAATTGAATACTACCCGTGAAAATTTACGAAAAAAAGCTTATGCAGATGCTAAAAAGAAAGAAGAAGCAGAAAAAAATAATAATAGTGGAACAGATACTAGTTCAGTTCCCGGTAAAGCTCAAAGTTACAAAGATGTAAATTGGGATACGAATGATGTTACTAAGATTTCTAATCTATCGAGTGATCAATTAAAAAAAGTATTGAACTCTTATGGTGGAAAAGCTAAAAATTTTGCTCCTTATGCATCTAATTATATTAAAACGGAGCAAAAATATGGAATTAACGTTTTCTTTATAATCGGTTTAGAAGCTCAAGAATCTACTTGGTTGACCAGTAAAGCAGCTGTCAGATGTAACAATTTAGGTGGGGTAATGAAAACTCCTCGCTGTATGTCAGGATCCAAATTAGCTAAGTTTTCATCTAAAGGTGATTTTATCAATTATCAAGGTGATTTTCTAAAGAGATTGTACATAAATCAAGGACTTAAATCGATTCCCAAAATTCAGAAGAAGTATTGTCAATCGGGATGTTTTAGTTGGGTAAGCAACGTCGAGAAAATTGGTAATAAATTGTTTAATCAAGTGAAAAAAATAATGTAGGTGATGAGATGAAAAAGATTTTATTAGTATTGGGAAGCATCATTTTATTAATTATCTTACTTTCAGGACTTAAGGGTGCAACATCTAAAAATGATGATGAATATGTAAAAAAATATCTTTTAGATCACGGTTATGAAGCTGTTGATACCAGTGATGAAGAGGTAGATAAATCAAACCTTCATGAGGATGATGAAGTAGCTGTCAATACCCAATTTCGTAAAGTAGTAAGTGATATCGATTATGATACTTACAATAAACAAGTAGAAGCTGGTAAAGATAGTGAATATACAGAATACTATTACGATATAAGTACTAAAGAATTCATTAAGAATAACTTTAAGACGTATGATGGAATGAGTTTAAATTTAAATATTACGTATCTTTTCGACAACCAACCGGAATACATTTATGATATATCTATGGAATCTTTTCAAGTCATTTTAGAGGGAAAGTACGATTTGGATAAGAAAGATCTCGTCAGTTGCGAAATAGCTGGAAATCAAACGATTGACGATAATTCAAAGAGTATTTATTGTGACAAAGTTAAGTTAGAGTTAAGTAATTTTTCTGATGAAATAGATTTGTTCCTAGCTAATCCACGATTTAAGAAAAATGTTTTAGAAAAATAAATGTCAAATTATGTTAAGTTGATAAAAAAAGATAAGTTGATGCATATAAATGTAGTATAATTTATAATACAGATTTGGAGTGATTAGATGGGAATTTTACTACTTACTAAGTCGATATTTGCAGTAATGATTGGGTTCCTTGGTGCAACAATATTGGGGTTAGTTTTGATACCAATATTAAAAGATCTAAATGCTGGACAGAGAATTAGTGTTTTTGTCGGAGATAATCACAAGAAAAAAGAAGGTACTCCAACTTTGGGTGGCTTGATTTTTATAATTCCTACAGTTTTAGCAACAATTGGTTTAATAATTACCGGGAAAATTAATTTTACAACTAATTTGGGGATTATTTTATTAGTATTTTTAGGATATGCTTTCATTGGTTTTCTAGATGATTTTTTGAGTTTGAAACGACATGATAATGAAGGATTGACAACTTTTCAAAAACTGTTTATGCAACTGGTAATTGCGCTTGGTTTTTTCTATTTATACATGAGAACGGGAGGTAGCACAGCTCTACACATATCAACTCTGAAAATAAATATCGAGATGGGTTGGTTTTATGGAGTGTTCCTATTGTTTATTTTAGTCGGAGCTAGTAATGCTGTTAATCTTACCGATGGTTTAGATGGATTAGCTGGTGGACTTTCAGCGATTGCTTTCATCGCTTTCTCACTCATATCTTTAATGGTAGGTTTTGAGGAAATTGGAATATTTACCTTTATTCTAGTAGGAGCATTATTGGGATTTTTAATATACAATACCCATCCCGCTAAAGTCTTTATGGGTGATACTGGTTCGCTTGCTCTTGGAGCTGTAATGGGAGCAGTTGCAATTCTTACCCATCGTGAAGTTACTCTTTTAGTAGTTGCTAGTGTCTTTGTCATTGAGACGTTGAGTGTTATCCTTCAAGTATTGTGGGTATATTTATTCAAGAAAAAATTGTTTTTGATGACACCGCTTCATCACCATTTCGAAAAACTGGGATGGGCTGAGACAGATATCGTTAAACTTTTCTGGGTTGTAGGACTTATTCTTACAATGGCAGGAATTTTCTTTGGAGTATGGTTATAATAATAGCTGACTCTTTTTTTTATGTAATAAAATAAGCTTTTTATCTATAAAATGTATAAAGGTGATGTTATGAAAAAAGTAGGACCATATCTTTTTTTGGCAGTCATTTTATTTGTCCTATTTGGTCTATTAATGATTTATTCTTCATCTTATATTTGGGCTGATTATAAATTTGGTGATAGCTTTTACTATGTCAAACAACAGGGATTGTTCATAATTGTCGGTATCGTCCTAATGACTATAATCAGCAAGATAGATTATCGCTTGTATGATAAATATGCCGTCAAAATATTTATTTCATGTTTAATTCTGTTAGTATTGGTATTAATACCAGGAATAGGTAAAATTAGAAACGGTAGTCGTAGTTGGTTTGGAATTGGTCCTTTAGGAATTCAACCGAGTGAGTTTTCTAAATTAGGTCTTTTGATTCTCGTTAGTAAGATTCTTTCAAAATCGGAGAAAGTGGCTAAAAATTTTAAAAAGGGAATCATTCCCATTCTCTCGCTTTTGTTTTTAGTTTTTTTCCTCATCATGTTACAACCCGATTTTGGAACAGGCATGATTATCGTTATGAGTATCTTAGCCCTGTTATTTATCGCAGGAGTAAATATAAAGTTTTACATATACAGTTTTCTAATCGGAGTAGTTGGCATAGTTGGGCTAATCATCATGGCACCATACCGAATGGACCGCATAATTTCCTTTTTAGATCCCTGGAAAGATCCCCTAGGAACTGGGTTTCAAATAATTCAATCTCTGTATGCCATCGGTCCGGGCGGCATTTTTGGAATGGGTTTTTTAAAGTCGAGGCAAAAGCATTTTTATTTGCCTGAACCTCAAACTGATTTTATATTCTCCATAATTAGTGAAGAATTTGGAATTATTGGCATCCTGATTGTAAGTTTTTTCTTTTTATTTATATTTTATTGTGGAATAAAAATTGCTTTAGATAGTAATGATAGTTTTGGTAAATATTTATCTTTTGGGATGATATTTCAAATCCTTTTTCAAGCAATAATGAATTTAATGGTAGTAGTGGGACTAATACCAGTTACTGGGGTAACCCTTCCTTTTTTATCTTATGGAGGGTCTAGTTTGTTGATTACTCTAGTATCAGTGGGCATACTTTTAAACATCAGTAGTCATAATAGTTAATTATGAAATTTATATATATTATTGATATTGAAATGATTAAATTATATAATTGAACTATAGATGAGAAATCTTTAAATCTTATTGGTAATTATGGAGATAAATGGTTTCTCGATTGACTAAAATGCTTTTTTGTGTTATACTATGGCAGAAAAAAAGGGATGATGTTTAATGGTTAATATTACTGAGAAGTTCGTCGATGCTGTTAAAGACATGATAACGATTAAAAAAGAGGATCGTAAGAAGCTTAAACTTATAAGAAATGATCCTCGTTATAGAAAAATGACGAGAGATTTTCGTGATAATAATGCTAGAATTAGAAGACTACAAGTAAAATCAGGTGCTTTTAAATTAGCAAGTTATGGGTTTTATTTAGTTACCGCTGCTAAGTTTATCGGCTTTTTAGGAACTGGTACTGGAGTAGTAACAATAGCGTTAACTGGTATTTTAGGAACGATTGCTCGTTTTAAATCAGATGACCCAATCGATAAAGCTCTTGTTAAGAGATTAGCTGATCAGAATGCTGTAATCATTACCGATATCACATCACTTGAAAAAAATGGTATTATAACTGCTAAAAAGAATGGTAATCCAAAAACAATTCCAGCTACTAATTCTTTGTATTCAAACAAACCTAAAAAATAATTTTAGAGTTTACTTTTTGAAATGTTTATATTAAACTAAAATATGTAAATATATAGAAAACGATGACGGGGTTGGAATCCCAACAGTTATATCAAATGAGAGATTCTTCTTGAATAAATAAGGTGGAACCGCGATAATTCGTCCTTATGCTATTCGGGGAGTTTTTTCTTTTCATCGTTTGGAAGGAGAATATTATGGATGAATTTAAAATGGAAGACTTAGTTAATTATTGTAAAAAATATGGGTTTATATTTCAGGGAAGTGAGATATATGGCGGAC
Source organism: uncultured Bacilli bacterium (assembly GCA_947629075.1). Taxonomy (GTDB): domain Bacteria; phylum Bacillota_I; class Bacilli_A; order RF39; family UBA660; genus CANRCI01. Next base: position 8,504 of record CANRCI010000036.1, read on the forward strand.
TTGCTAATACCTGGGATTATGGACCTCTAGGTAGTAGATTCAAAAATAATGTCAAAGATGCCTGGCGAAAAAGATTTATTCAGGAGCGTAAAAACGCTTATGAGTTAGATGCTGATATTTTGATGCATCCTCGTGTTTGGGAAGCGAGTGGTCATGTTGAAAGTTTTGCTGACCCTCTAGTGGATTGTCGCGAATGTAAAACTAGACACCGCGCTGATAACTTGATCAACGACTATACCCACAGTAGTCTTGGAGATAAATTGAGTAATGAAGAAATGGTTCAATACTTGAAAGATAATAAAGTTCCTTGTCCTAAATGTGGTAAATCTAATTTTACCGATATCAGACAATTCAAGCTTATGTTTGAGACTCATCGTGGAGTGGTTCAAGATTCTAAGAGTATCGTTTACTTGCGACCAGAAAATGCCCAAGGGGAGTACGTTAACTACTTAAACGTTTTACGAAGCATGCGTTGTAAATTACCTTTTAGTATTGGTCAAATTGGTAAAGCTTTTAGAAATGAGATTACACCAGGTAACTTTACTTTTAGAACTATTGAGTTTGAACAAATGGAATACCAAACCTTTTGTAAAGAGGGAGAAGATACTAAGTTATACAATTACTTTAAGGAATACGGTAAGAAATTTTACATGGATTTAGGTATTCCAGAAGAGAAACTTCGTTTTCATGATCACGAAAAACTTGCTCACTACGCTAAAGAGGCTTGTGACATCGAGTTTAAATTTCCATTTGGTTGGGGTGAAATAAACGGTACGCATAACCGTACTAATTTTGATTTATCACGTCATCAAGAATACAGTAAAGAGTCAATGGAATACTTAGATGAAGAAACGCGTGAAAAATTTATTCCATATATCATCGAATCGACTTATGGACTTGATCGTACTTGTTTGGCTCTTTTATTCAATGGATATCATAAAGAAAAATTAGAAAATGGTGAAGAAAGAGAAGTTATGAAGCTTCATCCATTTCTAGCACCATATAAAGTAGTAGTTTTACCACTGATAAAAAAATATCACGCTGAAAAAGCTAATGAAATATATGAAATGTTAAGTAAACATTTTATGTGTGACTATGACGAGAGTGGCAATATTGGTAAAAGATATCGAAGAAGTGATATAATTGGAACACCATTTGCCATTACGATCGATGATAATACTTTAAAGGACAATACAGTAACTGTTCGTGACCGTGATACGATGGAACAAATTACTTTGAATGTCGATGAAGTTGTAAAATATGTAGAAGATAGAATTAAGTTCTAATTGCTTTTTTATAGTTTTTATGTTAAAATATTGGTTAATTTTTAGGGGGTTTTAAAATGATAAATAATAATAGAGATTTAGATAATTATTTAGAGACTTATAGTAAACGCTTTAAAATGTCTAAAGATGAGTTGTTCAATTACATAATAAAATATGGAATTAGTACTTGTTATGCTTTAAATGGTAATTCGCCAAGAGTAATATTTAATGATAATTACAGTTGTGATCTTTTAAATATTAAACAGAGTTTATCTTCTTTATTGCATAATAGAACTCATTTAGATATTTCTCTAGTAGACAGTTTTGTCAAAATTTTTAATCACATGATGGTAAAAAGAGATTTAACGGTTAAAGAAAATAATTTTACTAACAATATATCTTTTGCGTTTTTTCATAACGATAAAGTAAAAGAGTTATCTAAAGATATCAATTATAATAATATAACTATTGAATCTAAAGTAATAGATAATCTAATGATTAGAAATAATTTAGAGAACAACAATTATCGTTTGATGATGAAGGGATTTAATACTACTAGTGATATTTCAGCTTTATTAGTTAGTCATCCTAGATTAAAAAATGTCAAGATGGCTGTTTTGTACGACGATGTTTCTAGTGATAATCGCAAATTAGTTACTGATATGTTGAAGAAATGGTTTATAGATATAGATAAATATAGAGAACAATTAGATAGTGTTAAAAATCAAGAAGTTTTCTCGAAAGAAATTTATAAAATTATTTCTAAAATTAAGAAAGAATTAAAGAATAGACAAGATAAAAACTATTCAGGACACTTGAGTTTAGCCGTTGTCAACAGTACTAACGGTCAAGCTTATTTATCCAATATTGGCGATAATGCTATCTATACGAGAAAGAATAGAATGATAAGTAAAGATAAGTTTGAAAACAAAGAATTTAACTATTATCAAAGTACACCTAAAGCAATTGATATCATAAATTATGACGATGAGGATTACGATGAGTTGATCCTTGCTGATAAAAGTGTCGGTGTAATTAATAATTCTGATTATCCTCAAGATAGTTTGAGTTTTGGTGAACTTCCTAAATATCTAGTCAACAAAAAGAATAATAAGGGAGCAGTATTAGTTTTAAAAAAAGAAAGAAAATAAAACTTGATTAATTTGTAAAACTAATGTATATTATTAGTGGTACTTGACCTAGGTAAAGGATTATCCGACCTTTTCTTGGATTAAGCGAATAAATATTGATAGGAGGATTGAAAAAATGGCTTTAACTAAAGAAGAAAAAGAAAAGATTGTTAAAAAGTTTGCAAGAAGTAAGAATGATACTGGTTCTGCTGAAGTTCAAATAGCAATTCTTACTGAAGAAATCAATAATTTAACAGAGCACTTAAAAGAACATACTCACGATTTCCATTCACGTCGTGGACTATTAAAAAAAGTTGGACAGAGAAGAAATATGTTAAATTATCTTGCTAAAAAAGATGTTAACAGATATCGTGAAGTTGTTAAACAATTAGGTTTAAGAAAATAATTAATATATATAAGTAGACACTATATTTTTTAGTGTCTTTATTTTTTATGATAAGTATTATGGAGGTAAAAATGAAGAGAGTATTTGAAAAAGATTTTAGAGGAAGAAAATTAGTTGTTGAACATGGTGAAGTAGCTAAACAAGCTCATGGGGCAGTGTTAGTTAGATATGGGGATACAGTTGTTTTATCGACTGCGGTTGTCTCTAAAAATGTTAACATTTTGGCTGATTTTTTTCCACTTATGGTTTTATATCAGGAAAAGCTTTATTCGGTTGGTAAGATTCCAGGAGGATTTATTAAAAGAGAAGGAAGACCAACTGAAAATGCAACGCTGGCTGCTCGTATGATTGACCGTCCAATGCGACCACTTTTCCCAGAAGGATTTAAAAATGAAGTTCAGATCGTCAATACTGTTTTATCGGTTGAACAAGATAATTCACCAGAAATTACTGCTCTTTTTGGATCAAGTCTTGCTACATCGATCAGTAAGATTCCGTTTGATGGACCAATTGCAGGAGTAAAAGTTGGACGAGTAGACGGCGAATTTATTATCAATCCAACTCCTTCAGAATTAGAGCGCAGTGATATCGATTTGACAGTAGCTGGTACGAAAGATGCGATTAACATGGTTGAATCTAGTGCTAAAGAAGTCAGTGAAGATGATATGCTAGAAGCTTTGATGTTCGGTCATGAAGCAGTAAAAGAACTCATCAGTTTCCAAGAAGAAATCATCAGTGAGATTGGTGAAGAAAAAATGGAATACGAAGTGCTTGAGATCAGTGATCAGTTAAAAGAAGAAGTAGAAAGTCTTTGCCGTGATAAATTAAATGAAGCAATGCGTATCGAAGATAAAATTAAAAAATACGAAGAGATAGATCGCGTTAAAGAAGAAGTACTTGCTAAATATGAAGAAAAGTTTAGTGATATTGATAAAGATGAATTAAAGGAACTTTTAACTAAAGTAAAATTGGTTTTAGAAAAAGTAGAGTATGAGATTTTTAGAAAAATAGTTGTCAGTGAACATACTCGTGCTGATGGTCGAAAGATGGATGAAATTCGTGAACTTTCAGCAAGTATTGACATTTTACCTAGAACTCATGGTTCAGCGTTGTTTACTCGTGGACAAACTCAAAGTTTATCGATTACGAC
>CANRCI010000037.1 GCA_947629075.1 uncultured Bacilli bacterium
CAGTTGGTACTATTTTTATTAGTATGATTAAAATCACAATAATAAGGAGTATTATGATAGTACAAAGATATTTCTCTTGCTTTCTCATAACTTCACCTCCTTCCACTTTAAAAAGTAAAGGAGAATAGTACCTAAGCTAACTAAGTATTCCTAATAAAATTGTACCAAACATTTGTTTCTGATACAATGAATTTTATAAAAATTTTGACAATTTAGTATAATAGTATATTTAATATAAGTAGGAGGGATCAATATGAACAAATATTTAAAAGTTATGTTTGGAACATCATCTGGTGCTAATAACAGTTTAGAATACAAAATTGATGAAATAAATATTTCGAATAATTGGAATCCCGATGCTCAAGATCCTAAAGAAATGGGTGGCTTTAATTTTAGTACGGAAGATAAGATATTGCGCTGGTTAATAAGAGGAGATACATTATATGATGTGGAAATTCCAGATGATGCTGAAGTAATAGATTGTCCTAATAAATCAGCTCCTCATGGAGTATTTAGAAGTAATAAAATAATCTTATACAATTCTAGAAAAGTCACTGATGAAATTGCTTTAAATTTATATAAAAAATCAAAATTACCAGAGCTTTCTTTATAAGTCTTTGGCTGGCTGTGCAATAAGAGGTTATAGAAATACTTGTATGGAAATTATTAAAGATAGAGTAAATAAAAGCAATATCGATTTAGTTTTGTCAGAGATTGACGATTTTGTATCTCCGTTTAATAATGGTGATACTGATAAAAATCAATTGCAAGTATATGAAGAGGTTATGAAAATATTAAAAGAAATTAAAAATTAAAAACGTATCAGGGGAGGTTGTAAGATGAAACGTGATAATCCATTTGATTATTTAGAAGTAGAAGGGGATCCAACTAAACAAAATATATTAGAAAAAGAAAAATTTCATGGTTATGATCCCTCTAGTCCTTTAACATTTGACTATTCTACTTATGAGGATTTATGTAATTCAATATTTGCGGATGATGAAATAGTGTTTTCAAGTCGTTCTCTAGGGCATTTTGCAAGTAAAAAACAATTAAGAAACAGTTTATCAATATGGGAAGATTTGAAAATAGATTTGCATGAAATTGATATGCTCGATAAGTCGTATAAGAATGTAAATAATGGTTATTTTATAATAACTCAAGAATTTCTTGATGCTATGAAATTGGTTCATCCTTTCGAATTACCTGTTTTATTTAACAAAAGAAAAAATGGTGAAATTTATGGCCAACTAGAAAATATAGCTATAACAGGACCTGATGACGATCCAGATGATAATATGGTTTTATATACCAATATTGAATTATCTAGACTTAATAATAAGATAACTACCTGTCTTTACAATCATGAAATAACCCATACTCAATCATGTTCTAGAAAAAGTTGTCGCAGCATTTTAGATCTTGAGACCCTTCCCATTTTTATAGAAGAATTATTTGCTAGTAAAATAGATGCTTCTGGTGATACTTTGGAAAAAATTAGAAATATTAGATTACTTGAGATTGTAAGAATGCTCGATAGTTATTTAGATTATCCCAATATGGCTTATGTTTGTCGTATAGAATCAGATACTTATATAAAATCCACTTTTCAAGCTATTCAGTTATTTAATACTTACTTAACTGGTAATCAAAACCTAAAAAAAGAGATGGAAAATCATATTAATGACATTTTTGCAGAAGAATCATCTGTACAAGATATGTTGAATCGCTATAATGCTAATATGGATGAAGTTCCAAAGTGTTTAAAAAAATTAAAAATTCCAAGATAAGTTATTTGCTTAGTAATTGTATTACATTTGGAAAACGTTGACCAACTTATCTCGATTTGCCTTATAAGTTGATATTTGGTAAAATGAAGTTGTATAGGTTAGGAAGAGTGATGTAAATGGATTCTTTAATATTAAATACGGGTATTGAGTTAGAAGAACTTAAAAATTTTAAAACTACTGAAGAAGTTTCTGATAATGGAATAGAAATTCTTGATAAAGATTTGAATTTAGAAGCGGGTGATTCTTTAAATTCAGAAATTTTAAGAGGTAATCTCTACAACAAATTTGCTTTGAAAACAGGAGATGACGTGTATCACTATTTCGTTGGAACGAATGACGATAATTCTGTTAAAAGTATTTGTTATGGCAAAGAAGATAACGATGTATATTATTTGATTCGTGAAGATTTTAAGGATATGGAATGTGTCGATCGCCAATTAGTTTTAGTAGATGCAGGGTATTTAGGACAAGACGCAGGTGTTGTTTCTTACAATCTAGATAATTTTGATGAAAAATTTAAAAGTCAAAAATTTTGTGTTGATAAAGCAGAAGAGGCGATTAATAAATTATCAGTATACTTGAATAATGAAATAGAGGAGTATTCTGGTAGAAATAAGTAATTGTTATAGTTTTTTTGAACTAAATTATTAGTGGTGTCTATTGTGATGTAAAAATAATGATATCTTAAGGCAAGGTGAAAACTTGTCTTTTTATTTATAATTTTTTGTTTTAGTATTCATAAATTTATGTTAATATATATGTATACGGTAAATTGAGGTTTACCAAAAAAAGAATTGGGGTGCTAGAGTGGATTTAATACTTAATTTTATCGAATATAAATTAGTAGGTTTTTATTTCTTTATATATGCTTTATTTTGTATTATTTGTGCTTTGGCTTGTGTTGGAGTTATTGGAGAGATTGAAACTAAGAGAAAAGTTAAAATCTTACAAGCTAAGAGGGAAGCACGAATTGCTGAAGAGGAAAAAGAAGCTAAAGAAGTGTTGGCTCGTGGTACAGGATTTAAACAAGAAGAAGCAATTATTGATCCAACTTTAGCTGGTCTTAGTAAGGCGGTTAAAAAGAGTGCTCCTCAACCAGCTAGTAATGCGGCCGTGCAACAAGTTCCTGCGGTATCTCAAGCTCAGCCAGCAGTAGCAGCAACACCGACAGTTAATCAAGCTACTCAAAATACAGGGATGGTTCCTAACCAAGCAGTAGCGGTTGACAATACTGCTCCTATTCCACCAGAGCAACAAGAAGTTCCAGCCGTTTTGGATTTGGATGCAGTTAAACCTGTCGATAGTAAGTAATTTAAATGGAGGAAATTATGACAATAGAGAGTATTTTAACGATAGTTAATAAAACAGTTGATATTTTATTAGTATGGTTAATCTTTTATTACATTTTTAAAAATATTAAGAATAATGTTAAACTAACTTTGATTTTTAAGGGAGTTTTGTTCGTTGCAGTTTTAAAGATTGTATCTGATATCTTTAATTTTGTAACTATTGGTCTTTTACTAGAGTATGTAATTATGTGGGGACCACTTGCTTTGATAATTGTTTTTCAACCAGAGATTCGTACCATTTTGGAACAACTTGGAAGAAATCAATTATTGGGACGTCACAAAGTACTTACAGTTGATGAGAGAGAACGTTTAGTATATGAAATAGTAAGTGCTATGGAACAGCTTAGAAAAGAACGTATTGGAGCTTTAATTGTCATTGAACGTGATGTAAGTTTGAGTGATTATATCGAAAAAGCTAAGAAAATTTATGGTGATTTATCAAATGAATTATTAGTATCAATATTCTTCCCTAATAACCCACTTCACGATGGTGGTGTAATTATTCAAGGAGATAGAATAAGTTGTGCCGGAGCAGTTTTCCCTACTAGCAATAACCTTAAAGGGAATAAAAGACTTGGTACGAGACATAGAGCTGCTCTTGGAATTGCCGAAGAAACAGATGCGGTCGTTCTAGTTGTATCGGAGGAGACTGGAAGACTTTCAATTGCTGTTAAAGGAGAACTTTACTATAACTTATCACTTGATGATGTACGCATGACTTTAATTGATGAGTTAAGACCAAAACAAGAATTAGATTTTGAAGAAAGTTTAGATGAGGAAGAGATTTATGAAGAAAACAAATAAGAAAAAAAGAAACATTCTTGCTCCGATAGGCAGATTTTTTGATAAATTAATAATTACTCCGATTACTAAACTAATTCTTTATATAACTGATTATTTTGAAAATAATACTAGTGGTATTGAAAAGATCCTTACTAATCGTCAATCACTAGTAATCATTTCTTTGTTATTTGCTCTAGTTGTCTTTTTCTTTGTCGATACCAGATCTACATCACTTATCGATAATAAAGCTGAAATATTATATGGTCAACCTGTTGAAGCTATCTATAACGAAGAGGCTTATGTAGTTGAGGGATTACCTAAAACAGTTGATGTTACTTTGATCGGTAAGACATGGGATGTATATCTTGCTAAACAATATCCGGCTGAAAATGCGACTGTTGATTTACAAGATTTAAAACCTGGTACTCATAAAGTATCACTAAAATATAAACAATCTGTATCTTCTGTTCAATACAAGTTGGATCCTTCAAATGTTACGATTGTCATCTATGAAAAAATGAGTGAAGCTCGTGAACTTACTGCTGATGTAATCAATCGTGATAAATTGGATAGTAAACTTAATGTCGATAGTGTAGAGCTTAATTGTGACAAAGTTATAATTAAGGGAGCCGAACATAAGTTAGCTGAAGTTGCGACCGTTAAAGCTTTAGTTGATATCAGTAAAATTGCTGGTCCTAAAGAGGGCGATGTCACATTAAAAGATATCAAATTAGTAGCTTACGATGATGAGGGAAAACAAGTAAATGGTATTGAAATAGTATCAGAAGAAGTTAAAGCAACCGTTAAGATTTCTTCACCTAGTAAAGTAGTACCAATAAAGGTTAATACTGAGGGAGTTCTTTACGATAAAGCGATTAAATCACTTACACCTAGTGTTGATCGAGTAACTATTTATGGACCTGAAGAAGTACTTAATAGTATTGATAGCCTACCAGTAACGATTGATGTAGCTGGATTAGATGGTGACAAAGAATATACCGTTAATTTAGTTACACCAACTGGTGTTCGTTCAATAAGTGAGAAGACGATAACTGTTAAAGTTACAGTTGATGAAATGTTTACTCGTGAGATTACAGATGTAAATATCAATATTAAGAACCTTGACAGTAGATATCGTGCTCAGGCAGTCGATGCTGATTCGCGTGTTATCGCCGTCGTTATTCACGGTAGTAAGAGCGTAATCAACTCGATTGATAAAGATTCGATTACCGCTACAATTGATCTTGAAGGACTTGGTGTCGGTGAACATGAAGTTGATGTTCAAGTAACTGGTAGTGATTCGCGTGTTAAATATGAGCCGCGTAATAAAAAGGTTAAAATCATGATATATAATAAATAGAGAGAAATTAATTTTCTTTCTTTTTTTTGAATATTATTTCACTATCTAAAATAGAATTAATTGAAAGTTAATTAGAGGTGAAATATGAGAAAAAAATTATTGTTTTTACTAATTTGTTGTCTACTTTTAGTAGGGTGTGGTAAAAGTGATGAGAAGTCAGTTCTCAAAGAGTTGAAAAAGAAGGTTAATAATCTAGAAGCATATGAACTAGAAGGAGATTTAAACATTGTAAGTAATGATGAGAGTTATGATTACGATGTAAGTGTAAGTTATAAAAAAGATGATAAATATAATGTCAGTTTGATAAACAAGTCTAATAATCATGAACAACTAATTTTAAAAAATTCTAGTGGGGTTTATGTTGTTACACCATCTTTAAATAAAAGTTTTAAATTCCAGAGCGATTGGCCTAATAACAATTCACAAATATATCTTCTAAAGAATTTGGTATCGGATATCGAGAACGATGAAAAGCGCAGTTTTAGTAAAACTAGTGATGGTTATGAATTTGTAGTAGAGGCTAATTATCCTAATAATCAGAATTTAGTAAAACAAAAAATTAAGTTAGATGATGATTTGAATTTCACGAGTGTTGACGTAATGAATGATGATGGTGTCAGTCAGATGATTATGAAGTTTAAGAAGATTGATACTGATGTATCACTTGATGATAAAATATTTGAAATAGATAATATTATTGATAATAGTACTAATGAAGAAAGTGAAACTAATAGTAAAGAAAATAATACTGATACTAATACTAATAATAGTGACAATACCAATACTGATAGTACTGAAAAAAGTGAAGGAAATAGTAATACTTCAACAAGTGATGAGAATGTTGTAAGTAGTATTGACGACATAATTTATCCTCTTTATATTCCAACTGGTACTGTTCTTACTGATGAAGAAAAAGTTGCCAAGACTGATGGTGAAAGAGTAATTCTTACTTTCGATGGTGAAAAACCATTCCTATTAGTTGAAGAAACTGTAAGTGTGGAAGATGAATTTTCGATAATTCCTACTTATGGGGAACCATTCTTATTAACTGATACCTTTGCAGCTTTAGCTGACAATTCTATTTCTTGGACTAGTGGTGGAATTGATTACTACTTAGTATCAGATGTAATGAGTCAACCAGAACTAATCGAAATAGCTCAATCAGTTAGTAATGTACCTATAGTAAAATAAACATTTATGTTTATTTTTTTAATTTATGATGTTATAATTCATTTAGGGTGGTGGAAATATGGCTAATACAAAGAAAAATACTAAAAAGAAGTCAACTAAAAAAACAAATAACAGTTCTAGCAACACAAAAAAGACAACTAATACTAAGAAAGTCCCTAATAGTAGTGTAAAAAAGACTAATAATAGTGCTAAAGAAGAGAAAGAAAAAGTAATTGAAGATGAGGTAAAAGTAAAGAAAGTAGATAAAAAAGCGAATAAAGTTGAAATAAAGAAGAATAATAATTTTATCGATGGTAAGAGAGGATCAGGATTTTGGTCTAATGAAGAAGCCGTTAAGATGCTTAAAATCTTTATCGTCGTAGCAGTCGTTTTTGCAGCTGTTTTCTTACTTACTGCTTACATCAGAGGGGATTTTAAAAAGAAGGAAGATCCTGTCGTTCCTGCAACTATTCAAGATGTTAAGATTTTGTCTAGTAGAATTTATGATAAGAAAGATGACGATTACTATGTATTCATCTATGACTTTGAAAGTGATGATGCAACATTATTTGGTGATATGATGAGTAATTTTACCTCACTTGGTAGTGAAGTTATGTATTCAGTTGACCTTTCTAATAAATTGAATCAAGATATAGTGGCGAAAGATGAAAAGAGTAAAGTAGACGGCAATAAGTTGTCAGACTTAAAGGTAAAAGATCCGGTTATTATTCATCTTAAGAAAAATAAATATGTAGAATCTTTTGAAGGAAAAGAAAAAATAAAAAAATTCTTCTCTGACAAAATAAAAGAAAATAATGAGAAAAACGAAGAAAGTGAAGATGTTGAAGAATAATCTTCCTTTTTTGCCTCAATAGCTCAGTTGGTTAGAGCACCTGACTGTTAATCAGGGGGTCCTAGGTTCAAGTCCTAGTTGGGGCGCCATTTGATAAATGCTGAGAATATCTCAGTTTTTTTATGGTCAAAATACAAATGTTGAAACTTATTAAATTTTAATTCTAAAATCTAACTATTTGTGATAATATTATAGTGTATACGATTGGAGTTGATGGTGTGAAAGAAGTAAAAGAAACTAAAAAAGATCGTAATGATTTAAAGGAAGAAAAAGTTAAAAATAATGTTAAGAAGCGTAAAAAAATAAATAAAGATAATTTATCTTTTAATTTAATTGAAGTTATTGTCATTATGATAATTACCTCGATTTTTGGAATATTGGTAGGTAGTTGTGTTACTTATTTTAGAGAGAATAATATTACGATAAATAATGATTCTAATAGTAGTACTGATTTAAAAGAATTTATAAAAGTATACAATGATATTTTGAGCGATTCAGCTAATGAAGTTGAATCTGATGAATTGTTGGAGTCGGCGATTAAAGGTATGGTTAATTATTTGGGTGATCCTTATTCAATCTATTTGAGTAGTGAAGAGGCTCAAGATTTTAATGATACTTTAAATGGTGAATTCGTTGGTATAGGTGTTACGGTTTCAGTTACTGAAGATGGTAAGATTAGTGTTATTGACGTTTTAGAGGACAGTAGTGCTAAAAAGGCCGGTATTGAAGTTGGGGACGAAATACTTGGTGTTGACGATTATGTAGCTAATGCTGATATAAATGAATTATCTAGTAAAATTAGGGGAAAAGAGGGAACAAAAGTAACTCTAAAGATTAAACGTAATGATAAAGAGATGGATTTAGAAGTACAGCGTAGTAAGGTTACGATTGATTCAGTGTTCTCTCATACAATCGATAGAAATGGTAAGAAGATAGGTTATGTTTCAATTACGGTTTTTGCTAAAAATACACAGGAACAATTTGAGAAACATCTAGATAATTTGGTTAAAAATGGAATTAATGATATAGTCATCGATGTTAGAGATAATACTGGTGGTCATTTAGAGGTTGGTTATGATATTGCTTCCCTATTCTTAGATAAGGGTACGGTAGTTTATCAGCTTAAAGATAAAGACAAAGTTACTAAGGTAAAAAGTAAAGTCGATAAGAAGTACGATTTAAATGTTGTGTTGCTTACTAATGAAGGTACGGCTTCTGCTTCTGAGATTTTGGTATCAGCTTTGAAAGAAAATTTAAATATTAAAACAGTAGGAATGAAGACTTATGGTAAAGGTACTGTTCAACGTGCTTATACTTTGAAGAGTGGGGCAACACTAAAATATACGATTGAAAACTTTTTGACATCTAAGGGTAATGTGGTAAATGAAGTGGGAATCAAACCGGATTACGAAGTTAATTTAAATAAAATTTTCCTTACTTCTGGTAAAGAAGAAGATGACAATCAACTACAAAAAGCTATTGATGTTCTTCTAGGAAATGAATAATTATGGGAATAGGTAACTATTCCTTTTGCATTTTATAAGATTTTGTGCTAAAGTAATAATTCGTTTGGGGGAATTGTTATGGCAAAGAACAATACAGCATTAGATAATTTAATCGATGATATCAATGATAAAATAATACCGGATAATATTCATACAGTTAATGTTTTATTTGGTAATTATGCGTTTAAAAACTATGGATATCCTAAAGCGAAACTAAAAAATTTTTATAGTAATGCGAGAAAAGGAATCGAATGGGAAAACCGAAAAGCAGACGAGATAAGTGATAAAATTTATTATACGACACTTGTTTTTGCTGGTATTAACATATTGAGTGTGCTTGAAATAGCGCTTTCAACATTAATAAAAATAGGGTCTAACCAATTCTCTTTAGGAAAATATTTAGTTTTTGGTCTTGTCGGTCTAGGTGGTGCAGTATTGAGTGGAATCGGTATAGCTGCTCTTTCTAAGATTGAAAAGATAAAAATAGCTCGTCTTTCAAAGAGAAATCCGTATATTGGTAGGGATATTAAAATGCAAAATATGTTTAGTGATTATCGCGAAGCATTATCTAGTATTTTAAAAGATGGAGAAGAAATTGTCTTTACTGATAGTATAAAAGAAAAGGTTAAAACTAAAAATATCTACAAAAAAAATTAAACTAATATCTTATTAGTTTTTTTGTTGTAAAAAAAGTTAATTTTTTTGGATAAAAGCCTTGATTTTAAAGGATTTATCGGTTATAATCTATTCTGTGTGTGGCTGCTTAGATGTGTGAGGTTGCTGATACACCAGGTTAAGTTGGTGTTAAATATCAGGTTATTTACACGGAGCAAGTCTATACTAGATATAGGCGAAGGGAGGACTTAATATGTCAAATATAGTTCGTGTTAAATTGAAAGCATACGATCATAGAGTGCTTGATAATGCTGCAGGTAAGATAGTTGATGCTGTTAAGAGAGCAGGAGGAGAAGTTAGTGGGCCAGTACCATTACCAACTGCTGTTCAAAAATATACTATCTTAAGAGCTGTACATAAGTACAAAGATAGTCGTGAACAATTTGAAATGCGTACACATAAGAGACTTATCGATATCAAAAATCCTAGTAAGGATATAGTTGAGGTTTTATCTCACTTAGATTTACCAAGTGGTGTTGATATCCAAATCAAATTATAAAAATTTAGGAGGAAATTAAAATGAAAGGAATCTTAGGAAAAAAAGTTGGAATGACCCAAGTTTTTACTAAAAGTGGTAAGTTAGTTCCTGTAACTGTTATTGAGATTGAACCTAATGTTGTAACTCAAATCAAAACAGTAGAAAAAGATGGATACGATGCTATTCAACTTGGTGCTGTTACAGTTAAAGAAAAAAATTCTAACAAAGCTAAAATGGGTCATACAAATAAAGCAAATACTGCTCCTAAGCGCTTCTTAAGAGAGATTAGGGGAGTAAATGTCAACGAATATACTTTAGGTCAAACAATCGATGCTAGTATATTCAAGGAAGGTGAAATTGTCGACGTTATTGGAACTAGTAAAGGTAAAGGTTTCCAAGGTGTAATTAAACGTCATAATCAATCTCGTGGTCCAATGGGTCATGGTTCACAATACCACAGAGGTGTTGGTTCTATGGGTACATTAAGACCAATGCACGTACTTAAAGGTAAGAAATTACCAGGTCATATGGGTAATCAAACCACAACTGTTCAAAACTTACTAGTTGTATCAGTTGATTTAGAAAATAATGTTATCTTAATAAAAGGTAATGTTCCAGGTCCAAAGAAATCTTTAGTTATGATTAAGACTTCAGTTAAGAAAGGTGAAAAACAAGAACCAGTTGAAGAGTTAATCTCTTACGAAGAAGTTGTTGAAGAAACACCAGTTGAGGTAGAAAATACTGAAACAGAAGCTGAAGAAGTAAAAAGTACTGAAGAATAATCATCACAAAGAAGTATTTGAATAATAAATAATTGTGATGAAAGGAGGAATTAAGGATGGAAAAACTAACACTTTTAAACCAAAAAGGTGAAAAGATAAAGGACATTAAATTAAATAAAGAAATATTTGGTGTTGAACCAAATAAAAATGTTTTATATGATGCGATCATTCTTAAAAGAGCATCATTAAGACAAGGAACACATAAGACAAAAACTCGTGCAGAAGTTAGCGGTGGTGGAAGAAAGCCATGGCGTCAAAAAGGTACAGGACACGCCCGTCAAGGTTCTATTAGAGCTGTTCAATGGGTTGGTGGAGGAATCTACGGAGGACCTGTTCCAAGAGATTACAGTAAAAAGATGAATCGTAAAGAGCGTCGCCTTGCTCTAAAGAGTGCATTAGCTATTAAGGCAGCTGATATGATCGCTGTTGATAAGATAACTCTTGCTACTCCAAAAACTAAAGATATGGTGAGCGTTCTTAATGCATTAAATATAAAAGATGAAAAGACTTTAATTGTAGTTAAAGAATTAGATGAAAATTTGATCTTAGCTTCTAGAAATTTAAATAACGTTAATTTAATCGAAGCTAGTGAAATAAATGTTTTAGATTTGATAGCTTGTGAAAAAGTTTTAATCGATGAAGAAGCATTAAAAGCTATTGAGGAGGTGCTAGCATAATATGGATACTAAGTATTTAGAAATCGTAAAGGCACCAGTTATTACTGAAAAGAGTGCAGCTTTGGCTGATGAAGGAAAATATGTTTTCTATGTATCAGAAAAAGCTAATAAAACAGAAATCAAACAAGCAATTGAAAAATTGTTCAATGTTAAAGTAGAAGAAATTTCTACAATCAATGTAAAACCAAAAACTAGAAGAGTAGGACGTTACAGTGGATTAATTAATCGTCGTAAAAAAGCGATTGTTAAATTAGCTGATGGCGACACTATAAATCTTAATTAAAAGGAGGGTTAGTTATGGCAATTAGAAATTTTAAAGCTACTACTAATGGTAGACGTAAGATGAGTACTTTAATTAATACTGAAATTACTACTGATACTCCTGAAAAAAGTTTAGTAAAAATCATTACTAAAAATGGTGGACGTAATAATCAAGGTGTTATTACTGTAAGACATCACGGTGGTGGTGAAAAGAGAAAATACAGAATTATCGATTTTAAGAGAAATAAAAGAGATATTCCTGGTAAAGTTGCAACTATTGAATACGATCCAAACAGAAGTGCAAATATAGCTTTGATCAATTATTCTGATGGTGAGAAGAGATATATTATTGCACCAAAGGATTTAAAAGTTGGTATGGAAGTAGTTGCTGGTGAAAATGTTGATATCAAAGTTGGTAATGCTTTACCACTTATTAATATTCCAGTTGGTACAGTAGTTCACAATATTGAACTTAGACCTGGTAAAGGTGGAGAACTTGCGAGAAGTGCTGGTTCATCTGCTCAAATTCTTGGTCGTGAAGGTAACTATGTAATGATTCGCCTTTCAAGTGGTGAACAGAGATTAGTTCTTGGTACTTGCTATGCAACTATC
>CANRCI010000038.1 GCA_947629075.1 uncultured Bacilli bacterium
CCCATGATGTTCTTTCCAAGACCGACTAGTAATTTACTATTCGCTTTATTCTCTGGAATTTTCTCCAATATTTCTCTAAACGATACGGGACTAGTCGTATCATTGGCTATTTCAATACCTACTGTTCTCTTACCAGGAATCGGTGCTTGAATACGGACATCTTTCTTAGCTAAAGCTAGCGATATCTCTTTATTAATACTTACCAAACGACTAAGTTTAGTCCCAGCTTTTAATTCCATTTCATACTGCGTTACACTAGGACCAGTATTTACTTCAACTACCTTACCAGTAATTCCAAATTCTTGTAGAACTTCTTCCAAAATAGCAATATTTTTTTCTACACTAGCCTGGTTATTAGCGCTTTTTTTCTTACTCGGTGGATTCAAAAGATTTAAACTAGGCAATTTATAATTGTTATTCTTTACCGGAGCGATGTCACTATCATTGTTGAAAACTACTTCATGTTCCGATTTCGGCAATTCTTCTGGTTCTTCTTTAGGTTCTTCTTTTTCAATCTGATTCATCGCTGCCTCATTAAGTTCCGTAAGACTAGTTATAAGAACACGACTATCTAGATCTTCTTCTGGAGCTTCTTCAGGTCCCTCAACCTCTTCTTCGATATCCTCATCTTCATCAACATTTTCTTCTTCGACATCTTCTTCCGTCTCACGATTGCGGTACTTTTCTAGGGCATTAATTCCTTTATCATAACTATTCTTAATGATATCAAAAATAGAAATACCAGTGAAAAGACATACTCCTAAAATCATAAGAACAAAAGCTACTATTTTAGTTCCAGAGTAATCAAATAAGAATTCGAAGGCAATTACAAGAAGGCATCCAATAATTCCTCCTCCTTTAGTCGTAAAGACTAAATTTTTCATAATCGCATCAAATATAGCCATCAAATCATTTATCGATGATGAGAATATTAAACTGATATCACCATTGTTTACTTCGGCATACTTCAAATGGGAATATACTAAAATACCAACTATTAATATGTAAAGACCGATTAATCTATTATCTAAAAAATTTGGTCGTTCTCTTTTTAAAATTAAATAAAGTCCTAATAGAAGTGTAAATATTAGGAATACTACATCCCAAGTTCCAACTAAAAAAACAGCAAAAGCACGGGCAAGTTTTCCTACTAACCCCAAAGGACTACCAATACCTATTCCTAAAATTGATAAGAGAATTAGAGCTAAAGCCCAAACTTCTGTGGTGTATTCAAAACTTTTCTCTTTATGTTTTCTCTTCTTCTTTTTTGCCATAATTACTCCTCCAGATATTACTACATTATAATTATAACACGATTAAAAATTTTTTTGAATTGGTAAAATGATATATTGTTGAAAATTAAAAAAACAAAGTCAAGACTTTGCTTTTTAGAAGTTTCTATTTCTTAAGAATGGTGGTAGAGAATAATTCTCATCATCATCGTCTTCGTCATCATCATTTTCACTTTCGATGACCTCTGGCTCGGTTGCCTCAGGTGGTGCTTTTAACTCTTCTTGTGTTCTTTTAGCTGTATTAGTTGGGTAAGCTTTTTCTTCACGTTTATTCTTATCGAAACCAGTTGCGATTACTGTAACGATTACCTCATCAGTCAAATTCTCATTAATTACTGAACCAAAGATAATGTTAATGTCCGAATTGGCCGCTGCTCTTACTACTTCAGAAGCTTGTTCAGCCTCAAACAACGTCAAATTCATACCACCAGTGATATTTATGATTGCATCTGTCGCTCCTGATATACTAGTTTCAAGTAATGGTGATGAAACCGCTTGTTTAGCAGCTTCAATCGCTCTATCTTCACCCATACCGATACCGATACCAATGATAGCATTACCACTGTTTTCCATAACAGCTTTGACATCGGCAAAGTCTAGGTTAACTAACCCGACTACAGCAATCAGATCAGAAATCGATTGAACACCACGACGTAGAACATTATCTACCTCTTGGAAGGCCTCCAACATCGGTGTTGTCTTATCAATTTTCTCTCAATCTATCATTTGGAATAATAATTAAAGTATCTACATGCTTTTTTAAATCCTCTAAAGCATTTAACGCATTTTCCATACGTTTACGTCCTTCAAACGTAAATGGTTTAGTAACAATTGCTACCGTCAAAGCTCCAAGGCTTTGAGCAATTTCAGCAACTACTGGAGCAGCACCACTTCCAGTTCCACCACCCATACCACAAGTGATGAAAACCATATCAGCTCCAGTCAAGGCTTCTTCAATCTCTTTTTTTGACTCAATCGCAGCTTCTCTTCCAATTTCTGGTTTAGCCCCTGCTCCTAGTCCGTCAGTAAGATTAGCTCCAAGTTGGATTTTATGTTCAGCTCTAGAATTGTTTAGAACTTGCAAATCAGTATTAGCAACAATAAACTCTACACCTTTAACCCCTGTTTCAATCATACGGTTAACAGCGTTTCCACCACCGCCACCGATTCCTATTACTTTTATTTTAGCTAACTGATCCATTGCTAATTCGTTCAACATATACGTCCTCCTTAATCAACAAGTTAATTATACTCACTTCTATTTCTTATTCATCAATTTTTCTATTTCTTCTTTTCCAAACATCGAATAATTCTTTCTCTGTAATTCTTGTTTTTTACTATAATATTTAATTATACCAAACGCACTAGAATATTTATTATCTCTTACACCCATCGTCATATTGTTTAAACATCTCGCATTAATTCCTAGCACATCTTCAGCGACATGACTGAATCCCGTCAATTCTGTCATACCTCCTGTAACAATTATATAACTTATTTTTCTATTTGTTAAGTTATTTATAGCTTTTTTTGAAAGTTTTAAAAGTTCGATAACTCTCGATTCGACCACCTCTGATAATTCGTATTGGTTAATAGATACAGTCCCGCCATCACTTGTAGTTATATCAATAACGTGATTGATATCAGCTAATCTTCTACTACAAACAGCAAAGTTTTCTTTTAAATCACGGGCTTTGTCCAAATCGACTCCATAGATGTAGTTTATATCTTTATCGATGTTATAACTTCCCAACTTAATAATTCTATTCTTTATCAAAATACCTTTATTAAAAATAGAGACATTAATTTTATCTTTACCGATATTTATAACGGCTCCTAATTTCTTGTTTAAGTCTTTGTTTTCTCGTTCTTCGTAATCACCAATGCTTCCAAAGACGATATCAACTACTTCAATATTACACTCTTCAAATATGCTTAAGAACGGATAGATATACTTTTTAGGAGCATATCCTATAACTGCTTTAACCCCTAAAATATTACCAACTTCATCTTTAGGATCTTTGATATTTTCTTTATCGTCGACATTAAAAAGAATGGGAATTACTATAACTAATTCATTATCCACAGGAATTTGATTACTTACCGCATATTCTAAAACTCTAGATATATCTCGCGGTTTTACCTTTTTCTCATTTCCCGTCTCAGAAATGTTAGCTTCTCCGGAAACAACTTTCAACTTGCACTCATTAGATGGAACAGTAACTACTGCTTTATCTATTCTTATGCCGATTTGTTCTTCTATTTTAGAAAGTGCCTCTTCTAAACTCTCTTTAAGAGAAGCACTATCGACAATTAGACCTTTTTTAACGCCTTGCGTCTTGGTACTACAGGATGCTAAAACGAAAAAATCATCACCGACACGTTCAGAAACGACTATCTTTATACTATCACTACCAATGTCTATACCAGTATAAATATTCCTCATCTAACAATTGCTCCTTTATTTTCTTAAACTCATTATACTATTAATTCAAGTTAGTTGCAATTAAAAAAGATAAAGTATGATACTTTATCTTAAATATTTCTAATAAAAGTTCCAACTAAGTTACCAAAATTAAAAATGATGAGAATGGATATTCTTACTAATTCACTAAATATCGGCAAAAGCAATAAAAAAGCAATAAATCTCACTATTTTATTCTTAAGAAGTTTGACACATATCACCTTCTTTGGTTCTCACAATCGATGATCCCAATGCTCTTCCTAATTCAAATATAGCTTTAATTCCTCCGACTAATGAATTGATGAGGCTACTGGTAATATTAAAACCACCTCTTATATTTTCCTGTTCTTCTTCACTATCTATTCTTTTCATCTTCACCTCTAATCATTACAAGGTAGTGGTCTACAGATGCCATCCCAAACACCAACTAGAAATGTTGCGGTTGCAATGGCAGCTAATACAATCCAAGCAGTTGCACTTCCACCAACTATTTGTAACGATTCTTCTCTACTAAGTTTTTTCACATTATCCTCCTAAAATTTCTTTAATGATATCAAATATTCTTTTTTTATTCTTTACTATTTTTATATCGATCAAGTTGTTTTTTATCTCACCACATTTACACTCGAGTAAGACCTCTCGATAATACACTCCATTACTACCAACATTCTCTTCACTTAATTTCTTCACTTTAAAAGGTACTTCTCTATTAGAACAAATCAATTTATTTTTATTTTCAAAAATTTCTAAATCACTTAATGATACTAGTAAAGAAACATTAAATTTATCTATAACTACCCCTTTGGTCTCATAATAGTTATAGAGATAAAATCTATCATTAATGAAAATAGCAGTAAATATTATAAAAACGACTAAAACCAAAGTTTTTAAAAGATAATTATTTTTAGAGTTTTCATAACTATTCATATAATCTTTAATATTCATAAATCTTTCCCTTATCAATTCGATATTTTTTATCAAATAAATCTTCGTTATTAAAACGATGAGAAATAATAATAAATATCTTATCTTTATATGTCTTAAAAACTCGCTTTAATATCTTTCTTTCTAACTCGACATCCATCTGACTCAAACTTTCATCAAAAATGTAAACACTTGCTTTCTTAAGTAGACTTCTAGCTAAAATGATACGTTGTCGTTCACCTCCAGAAAAGTTAAAACCATTTTCTAAAATTCTGACATCGTAATCATTGCCAACTTTTAAAAGGCTTTCTAAATTGGCAATCTTCGCAACATCTAAAAATTCTTCATAACTAACCAAGCGATCTAAAACGACATTGTTATATAACGAATCACTAAAAAGCAATTCATTTTGAGATACATAACAAATATTTTCTCTAATACTTAGATTGTCCCAATCTCTAATGTCACGTCCATTTAATAAAATCATATTTCTATCGACATCTAAGTATTTTAAAAGAATCTTAGCTAATGTACTTTTACCACTACCACTCTCTCCAGTAATTAATATCTTTTCACTTGCTTCAATACTTAGAGTTATATCTTTTAAAACGTTATTACTGTTTTGATAAGAATAACTTAATTTTTTGAAAGATATTTTATTAATTTCAGAAGTGATATACTTTTCAGTAGGTTTTAACTCTTCTTTTTTTATACTGTATAAATCATTTATTCGTTTAACATTTATCTTGATATTTTTATAATTTAATATAAATGATAAAACATTTTTAATCGGATCTAAATAATAATACAGTAAACTGTTAAAAGTTATAAATTCTGAAAGAGACAAACTATCTTTTAAGACTAAATTACTACCGATAAAGAGAATAAAGATAATTCCCATGTCCTCAATCAGATTTTTAAAGAAATTAATTGTATTTAATATCTTCTGTATATAATAACTGTTCTTGATGTATTTATCATATATAAGTTTAAATCTGTTTATCAATTTATCCTCAATCATCAAGCCTTTATTGGTCTCTACACTATTTATATACTCGTACATTTTAGAGTTAACCAAAGATATATCATCTTTGTTTTTAGCTAAATAATAGTTAATAACTGGAGTAAACAGATAGATCAATAAAAAATACAATACCATTATGATGAATGTTATCAGTAGTAAATGTTTACTCAATTTAAACAGAAAGAAAAAAGAAAAAAGAATGAGTATTACATCAGTTACAACTAATATTAAATTACTCAAAACTTCTTTTATTTCTCCTATTTCCTGAACTCTGGTTATCACCTCTCCGGTTGTCCTGTTTTTATAATATTGATAAGGAAGTAATAAAATATGAGAAAAGAAATTAGTAATCAAAGTATTATCGATGTGATGGTTTAAATAATTAATCATTGTATTTCGGTATATATCGACGATATCTTTAGTTATCATCAAGAAAGTTATTACGATTATAATTAAGTTAAGATTCGATTTTGATTGATAAGAAATAACATTATCTATTATAATTTGAAAGCGGTATGATATAAAAATGTTAATAAATGTATATATGATAGAATTTATTAGTATTGTGATTAAAACTTTTTTGTGCTTTATGAATAATTCTATTAATTGATTAAATATTACATTTTCGTTTGTCAATTTGGGAATTTTTATTTCTGGATGCATAACTATGTAATTATCAGTTGTCATTTCTAAAAATTCACCATAAGTAATAACTTTTCTTCCTCTAGCGGGGTCAGCAATTAATAAAGTATTGTTCTTTTTATTTATTTTATGTATAACGATGAAATGTTTACACCCATTTATGATTACATGAGAAATGCAAGGAAACATATCCTTAGTCATATCTAATATATTACCTTTTAAAACTTCTGCTTTAAAACCAATTTCTTTTAGAGCTTCTACCATTAAGTATGCATTTGTTCCATCCCGAGTTGTCTTGGTTAATTCTCTTACGTACTCTAGTGACATGTCTCCACCATAACTTTGCACAATAGTAAGTATCGAACAAGCTCCACAATCAGAAGGACCTTCTTGCATAACGCAATGATAATCTCTAATCATGTCTTTATTACCTCCTCGACATTATTATTAGATATCGATGAGGTGATTTACTCAAAAACTGTTACTTTTTATTTTAACTAATATTTCTTTGTCAAAAAAATTCTGTTATAATTTTGCTTGTAGATAGGAGGTCAAAATGCCCAGTTGGAACATTCATTTAGCGATTGCTAAAGAAGTAAATAAAAAATTGAAACTTGATCAAGATGCATTTTATTTCGGTAATACTGTTCCCGATGTCGATTACGGAATGAATACTACTAGATGTCGTACTCATTACTACCGAGTTAACTGTCCTAGTTGTCCAAAAGAAAAATTGCCAGATATAAATGCCTTTCTAAAAGATTATAAAAAGAAACTTAAAAACCCTCTAGTTATGGGAATGTTTGTCCACATCTTAACTGACTATTATTACAACAACGAAATATTTTCTAAGTATTGGGTTCAAGATAAAGATCACAACATAATCGGAGCCAAACTTTTAAATGGTAAAATTACTACAGAAAAAGGTAAATACAAACATCACGATTTAGAGTTATACGGTAAATATCTATTCAATTGTAATAAGATAGAAATGCCTAGTAATAGTAAAACTATATATGAGAGTGTAAACGATATCAAGAACAATTGTTATTCCAAAGCAGTTATAGAACACAGATTAAAATATTTAAATGAAGATTATTTAAAGAAAAATAAGTACACTTTAAAAGAAAAGTTATTTGGTCTACACTACAGAATGATTAGAAAAGATGATTTAGATGCAATGTTTAACGGCTGTATAGATTTTATCTTTAAACATATTTATGAAAATGTATAGATAAATTATGAGTATGATCTCTTCTGAACCTTAATTAATTTAGCGTGGACGACCACTCTTTCATCGTGGTGATTGCGACAAGTAGATAAAGTGAAAAATTTATCTTTGATATTAACTTCTGTATCGATTGGAGCAACATTTCTCTTCTTCATGGTATCAATCCATTCCTGTTTCTCACTCTTACTACTAAAATGAGGAGTTATATAGTAACCTTCACGTTTAATCGTGTAAATAGAAAATATTTGAAAGATCATATTTTCTTTGGGAGTAGAAATGAAAATGACATAATTATCACGGTCGCTTTGCCAATCAGCAGAAAGCGTCTTTTTTAATGTTCCAAACATCGTTCCATCTAATCGTGCATGACCATAAATAACAGTATTATCATCTAACTTGTTTATATTACTGCGATAATCCATAAAGATCCATCCAGCATTATTATTACTCTTATCAAAAGAATGATTTAAGTAGTAATTATTATTATCTGTTTTAACAACCGGATATTTAATATTGGTACCTCTTACTCTAATAAACGCAACCGTATCCTTATTCATCGATGATAAAACAGAAAAACTGACTTGATAAAAAGGAATAGATGCATAATAGTAGTAATCGCTTTTTTTATCAATTGGTGGATTGACAAACTCACCTAGTCCTCTACTGTTATCAATACTGGTATTTTCTTCAATTTTTTTATTAATTTGTCGAATTTTGGAATTATCTGTGCACCATTTAAATATAGTAAGTATTGAGAAGAGGATAATACTAAGACACATTATGACAAAAACATATCTAAATACTTTTTTTCGATCTTTCTCCACCTTTGACATTGATTGTGTTTTAAAATACTCTTCGATAGTCATATATCTTTTCAATTTTATCACCCTCAAGTATATATTATGACCAAAATATTATTATGAAAAAAGGAGTTAATTTATGAAAAAAAACATGTTTTTTTTCCTCATCATTGCATTACTTCTATTGGTGACACCTATTGTTTTTGCTGAAGGTACATACGGAAAGGTAACGGATATTACTAAAAGAACTGGTGATTCTCTTTCTTCTGGTGATGGAACTATAACTACAGATGGAAATACAACTACGATTAGATATTCAGCGGCCACATTTAAAATGTTAGAGGCAGATGATAAAGCTGCCGATGGAAATAGACCAGGACCAGCTGCTTGGATCGGATTTGAAGTTGCTAAACCAGATTCTGAAAGTGACTCTAGTTATAAGGTAACAACACCAGATGATAAAACGACACAACAAACCAAATATCCTTATGTAGATTATGTCGGTATCACACCACAAAACCTTAAAAAAGTTCTTATAAACGGAAAAGTCCTAACCTACAAATATGCTTTCGACTGGGATGAGGATGACAGTGCCGATCAATATGTCATAATTCAAATTGACCCAAAAGAAATCACTTTATTACCAAGTGATGGTGGCGATGTATTATGGTCTCCAACTATTGCTAAAAAGGTTTTAGATGAACAAAATCCTAACACATCAGATATCAATCCATTTTTATTTTTAGGACTTATCGCAATTGGTGGAATGGGACTAATCTATTATTCTAAAAAGGCATAATATGTCTTTTTTTGTTGTTAGAAATTTTATATGTTATAATTACGAATAGAAATATGTTTTAAAGTAAGAGGAAAAATGAATAAAAAAATATTTTACTATTCTAATCAAACTAAATTATGTGGAATTTTAAACCAAGTAAATAATACTAAAGAATTGGTTATCATTTGTCATGCAAGAACAAGTAGTAAAGATTCAAGAGCGACTACTCTACTAGAGGAAGCATTGTCACAAGAAAAAATCAATAACTTTAGATTTGATTTTATCGCCTGTGGTGAATCTGCAGGAGACATCTCTGATTATTCAGTAACCAATATGATTAATAACCTAAATGATACATTAAAAGAAATGAAAGATAATTACGGTTTTGAATCCTTTATATTAGTTGGTTGTAGTATGGGAGCACGCATTATATCACTTGTCGATCATCATCGATTTGATATTAAAAAGATTGTATTGTGGTATGGAGCATTAGATTATTTTAGAAAAGCCTTTAATCTACCATTGAAAAAAGAAAAAATTGCCAAAAAGCAAGGATATTACCAAATAGAAAAAGGGATAAAATTGAGCTATAATTATTTTAGAGATGAAAGAAAATATTTTGCCTATAAACGATTATATAAATGGGATGTCCCTAAATTATTTATTCATGGTACCAATGATCGTTTTGTAAATTATAAATCATCTGTAAAAGTTTCTAAAAAATGCCAAAACTCTAAATTAGTATTAATTAAAAATGGCGATCACGGATTCCCCGATGAAAACAATATGAAATTAGCTATCAAAGAAACAATTGATTTCATTAGAGAAAATTAAAAATAATATAAAACTTTAATTTATAATAAAAAAAATGTAGATATGTTCTACAATTTTTTTGTTTTGGGCATTTGTAATTCGTTATTTATTTTTTTAGAAAGTTTATCGACGATTATTTTATATCCCGTTTCATTAGGATGTAATCCATCATCAGAAAACTTTTGATTTAAAAGGCCGTCTTCATCTTCTAAAACAGCATCTAAATCTAAATAATCTATCGAATTGTTTTGACAATAACTTTTTATTTTTTCGTTTAGAATTCCTATTTTTTTATTCGCTTCTGGATATTTAGTGGGATACAAAGTTTGAACTAATAGATATTTATCAGTACTTAAAATATCTTCCATAAAACTTTTTAGTTTTTCAAAAGTATCCTCTATAGTTTCTTTATTATCATCATCACAATCTGGTCTTAAAATGTTATTTACTCCAAGTAAAAGAACAAAACCATCCATTTCATCTTTAACAACTCGTGGCCAATAAAATTTGTGAAAATCTCCTACTCCAATATCAAGAATACCACAGATGTAAAAAAGGATATCACTATTTGGTAATTTATCGGATACCATCGGAACATCAAATCCTATTTTCATCTTTTTATCGAGAAAATATGGCATATAAGCAGTTATTGAATCTCCTAATACAGCTATTTTTTTCATTTATTTCACCTCTCATAGTAATAATAACTATTAACTGATAGAATTATATCAAAACATTTATTTTAAAACAAATCCTTAACTATTTTACAATGAGATCATTATAAAAACAACTATTTATATGGTAAAATGATTATAGAAAGGAGAAAAAATAAAAAAAAATAAATTAATTTTATCAATTGGTTTAATCGTATTGATTGTAGGAGTAGTTATAATAAGTCTAGTTGCTTTAAAGAAAAATCCAACTAATAATGTAACCAATTCTTCAAATGATGGATTATTTAGTGAGAAAAATTTAGTGACAGATACATATTTAACAGACGACTACGAAAATGATGCATTATATAAAAATACAATAAGGGTACCAAAATATATGACAAGAATGTCAGGTATAAATAATACCATTGCAAGTTATGTATATAAAAATAAACAATATTCTTTAAGCCTTGAATACGATTCTTATTTAACAGATTCTAGTTTAAAAAAGGATTATATTTTAGACGATCAATTCAAAAAAGAGGAAAATTACTATTTAAGTAAAAGTGACAATGCTGTAAAAATATATTTTAAAAATTCAAATAACATATATCAAACAATTACTATAAAATTATATTCAGAAATAGATGGTGAATATTCTATAGATGAATCTTATAAAAATTTATTAAAAAATTTAAGTAGTGTATCTGTGGATAAAAGCGAATATTCAATATCAAGTAAAAATGGATATTTTAAAGATAATATTGTTTATAATTCGTATGAAGATGAGGATAATAAATATACAGTAAAAATAGATTATAGTGTTTCTAGTGAAAAATATGGATCTATTTATAACAAAGATTCAAAATATCAAGAAGTATATAAAGATAAATCATCAATCTCATTTTATGAAGGTGAAATAACCACAGCCCTTAGTTCAGTTAAAGCTCGAACGATGATACAAATGTATTTAACGAAGATTACAAATCTTGATTTAAATGAAGAATTAGAAAACGATTTAGAGTGGCCAATAAATCAAACAGCTTTCGAAGATGTGAAAAAGGAAGATGTAAAATTTGATATTAGTTCATTTAAATATAATGACAAAGTTGTAAATTATTATAAAGTAACATCTGATAATAATGGTGCTCATGGCGAAAGAATATATGCCTATTTAAATATCAAGGATAATTTATATTACATAATACAAATAATAGGTGGAGAAAATAAAAACATAGATGTATCTGTTATCAAAGATTTTTTACCTACTAATATCGTTATAGAGTAAAACAATAAAAAAATGTCAATAATAATGCAAAAGACATCATAAAGTGTACTATTTTGGAAAAATGGTTTTAATAAAGCTGAACATTTTAAATTTGTTTGGCTTTTTATATGTACAAAAAAACTAACATCTCTGTTAGCCTTTATTACTCTCGAAATAAATTAAATCGAGTTTTCTATCATATTGGAGGGCCTAGTCGGATTTGAACCAACGATCAGGGAGTTGCAGTCCCACGCCTTACCA
>CANRCI010000039.1 GCA_947629075.1 uncultured Bacilli bacterium
GTTGCTCATGTCGATATCGACGTCAATATCACTCCTAATAAATTGAAAAGGGCGATGAACAGTTTGTTACCTGATGACATTCATGTAATTTCCACAGAAATTGTGGATAAAGATTTTCATGCTCGTTACATGGTAAAGCAAAAGAAGTACGTTTACGTTTTAAATATGGGAGAGTATAATCCTCTAGAGCGAACAACAGTTTATCAATATAATAGAAAATTAGATATTTCTAAGATGAAGAAAAGTATTGGTTATTTTTTAGGGGAACACGATTTTAAAAACTTTGTCTCAGAAGAAGACGTCAGAGATAACTATACTAGAACGATTTATGATTGTAACATTAAGGTTTCTGGTGATAAAATTTACTTTACTTTCATCGGTAATGGATTCATGAAATATCAAGTTAGGAATATGGTTGGTACTCTGATAAAAGTAGGGAAAAATAAGTTAAAACCTAGTGATGTAAAAAATATTTTAGAACGTGACGACCTTAGAAAGTTAGTTTTTACTGCTCCCGGATGTGGTCTTTACTTAGTTGAAGTCGATTATTAGAAATGGACATAATATATGTCTTTTTTTATATAATTATATTGGGTAGAAACCCTTAAAAAATAAAGAAAATACTTGTAATGTTATTGACTTTTAAAGTTGGTTTTAGTATAATCTTAATCGGTACATTTAATATCCCCACTCACGTTTAGTTTTATTCCGGGAACTGAATGTAAGAAAAAGGAGAAAAATATGAAAAGTTATATGCAAAAAAAAGAAACAGTTGAACGTAAATGGTATGTTATCGATGCTGATGGTAAATCTTTAGGTAGAGTTGCTGCTCGTGCTGCACATATCTTACGTGGAAAACACAAAGCTACTTATACTCCACATATCGATTGCGGAGATAACGTAATTATAATCAATGCTGAAAAAGTTAATCTAACTGGTAACAAATTAGAAAAGAAAATGTATTATAATCACTCTATGTATCCAGGTGGATTAAGAGTTAGAACTGCAAAAGTAATGAGAGAACAATATCCACAAGAAATGGTTGAAAGAGCAGTTAAAGGAATGCTTCCACATAACAGATTAGGTAGACAAATGTATAGAAAACTATTTGTCTACGCTGGAAGTGAACATCCACATATGGCTCAAAAACCAGAAGTTATGGAAGTTAAGTAGGAGGGAAATGGTATGGCAAAAGATAAAAATGCATTCTACGGTACTGGTAGAAGAAAAACTAGCATTGCTAGAGTTAAATTAATTCCAGGTAAGGGAAAAATTACTGTTAATGGAAAAGATGTTAGTGAATATTTTCCTCATGAAACTTTAGTTATGGATTTAACTCAACCATTAGATTTAACTAATACTCGTGAGATCTACGATGTAGTAGTTGATGTAAAAGGTGGAGGTTTCTCTGGTCAAACTGGTGCAATTCGTCTAGGAATAACTAGAGCTTTATTAGAAGCTGATAGTAATACTGATCCTGAAAGTGAAAATAGCTTTAGAAAGATTTTAAAACCTGAAGGATTTATTACTAGAGATGCTAGAAAGAAAGAACGTAAAAAACCAGGTCTTAAAAAAGCTCGTCGTGCTCCACAATTCAGTAAACGTTAAAATAAGTTTCTTTTATACCTCGTAAACTTTATGTTTATGAGGTTTTTATATGTAATAAAGTTTGATAATAGAATTTGGGTAAAACTTCTTTAATATTTCTCTATAATTATAACCGAGATTAGCTAAACAATTGGCACTGTAGACAGATATTTCGCGTTTATAATTACCAATAATTCCATTTCTTAATTCCATTATTCTATTGCTACTATAAGTTAAATACTCTTTATCAGTAGCAAGAATTGCTTGTCTTGCTTTTTCGTATTCACTAAACAATTTAATTAAATCATTTCTTTCTAAATAGTTATCATCTCTTAAAACTTTGTTATCGTGTAAATTTTTTATTAGAGCAGTTCTCAATATTACACTATAACTCTTTAAAGTTTCGATGTGGTAATCTAGGGGAACAGTATTTATGAGTTTGTTAGTTAAATACGTATTGATATCGGTATCAATTATTTGCCTGCCATTCTTAACTTTGATACTTGGGGAAAGAGTTTCGATTGGTTGATAATTTTTTATATATTCTTTTAAGGAATCTTTTTGGTCATTGACATCGATTATTTCTAGATTCTTATCCTCTAAAAAATTGTCAGTTAATTGCTTAAATTTATAAGTAGGATTATCTGTTTCCTGGTCATATATGTTTAATGTTCCCATAATGATATTATCGATTACTAACATTACTTTATTTCCGTGATAGTCAACATTCATATTGTATAAATAATTATTTATTTTTTCATAGATATTTTTACTCTTGTGTTTAGTACCCTCACTAGCTATTTCATAGATATCAGTTAAATATAAATATAGTATTTCTTCACCATTAACATTTAGAATTGTATGTTTGTAGAACATATTATCACCTATAAATATAGTGATGTAATTAGATAATTTTGATACAAAAAAAGAATTAAAACTCAAAATATTTTAATTCTTCTTTATCGTTGTAGTCAACTCCAGTTGCGTACGATAAGTTTCCAAATAATTTAGATAAGTTAACTTTTTTATTATCGTATATATAGTCATTTACTTTTTCAATAGTGTCTAAAGTATCTTTTAATGCTTGTTCATAAATGTCCATTACAGATTTAGTTGATGTTTTTTTCTTTTTAGTAGGGTAATTCCACTTCTTGTTTTTGGTATTCAAGTAATCATTGGTTTTATCTGTATTGTGATAGTAAGATACGACTCTGAGATCTAAAGTACTAGTTTTAGTAAAATGATTGCAAAAACTATATATGTGGTATTTTATACCATGAGGGTCATATCTAAAATATTTAAATCCACGGTACATATCCTTAATCGCCTTAGAATAATCTTTACTAAATTTAGTAATACCAAATGTCTCTTGGTAAACATCATCAATTACTTTGGTTAGATCTTGCGACATCTTGGGAACTTTTAATATCTTTTCATGTATTTTATAATCTTTACCTTCAACCTTTTTTCTCGTTTTAATCAAATGTTTATCCAGCATCACTTCTAATTCGTGATGTAGACCGTTATACTTGTAAGTGTTTCTATCATCTTTACGAAGCTTTCCCGTTTTATAAAATACATAGGGATGAATTCTACTATCCAAAATGTAATGTGATATCATACCGTATAGATAAGCCATAATCTGAGAGTTGTTTTCATAGTTATTATTTTTTATATAATCAATTAAATTGATAAAAAATTCATTAGTTTTATTATCGTGAAAAAAGTGACCAAATTCTCTTATCTTTTTCCCTTTTTTAGATAGAGGGTTATAGAAGTTATAAAAAAATAAAGGATCCATACTTTGAGAAAAAACCAAGAAAAAAGATAAATCATTTTTCAAAAAATCTTTTAATTCATTATTTAGATTCTCATATACATCTAAAGATAATTGGGCATGGGTATAAGTAGATGCCATAAAACCACTCCTCATAATCATTATATCATATTAAAAAGATAAAACTTATGATAATACTCCACGATAATTTCATAAAAATTTCATACTTTTAGAGTGTTTGTATGATATAATTTATACTAGGTGAGTGAGATGAAGGACAAACAATTTAAAAACCTAGATGAACAAATTGAAATATTTAAATACAAAGGTTTAACTATTGAAGATGAGGAATATGCTAAAGATGTCCTTCTTCGAGAAAATTATTTTTTCTTAAATGGTTATCGTCATCTATTTATGAAAGATAAAAAATACATAGAAGGTACAACCTTTGAAGAATTGTACAGTTTATTTATATTTGATAGGCAATTTCGAAATGTAATTTTTAAGAACTTATTAATTATTGAAAACAATATTAAATCAATTATTTCTTATCAATTATCTAGAAAATATGGTTATAAAGAAAAAGATTACTTAAAGCCTAAAAACTTTGATAGTAATCCTGAAAAACAAAAACAAATTGGTGACTTAATTAGTAAGATGAAAAGACAAGTTCGTGTTAATGGTAGTCAGCATTCCGCTACTAGCCATTACATATCTAATTATGGTTATATACCTCTTTGGGTATTAGTTAAAGTTTTATCTTTTGGTATAGTTAGTGAAATGTTTTCTATACTAAAATTAGAAGATCGAATTGCGATATCTAAAATATATAAAGTAGACCCTGATGTATTAGCTAATTATTTTCCAATACTAGCTAATTATCGTAATCTATGTGCTCATGAAGATATTTTATTTGAAAATAAAACACAGAGAAGTATCGAAAATACAATGTATCATAAGTTGTTAAAAATCGATATGATTGATGATGAATACATTTATGGAAAAAACGATTTATTTGCTCTCATCATAATTATTAAACAATTACTTACCGATGGGGAAGTAAAGAACTTAGTTATTGAAATACAACATTTATTAGAAAACTTAGAATATAATTTAAAAAGTATATCGATAGATAAGGTACTTGATAGAATGGGATTCCCTAAGAATTGGTATGAGATAGCTGATGTAAATGTTACTTTTGAGGAGGATTGATAAAATGCGAGAAAGAGTAATTAGAATTGTTACTTATGTTTTGGTTTTTGTACTTGGAGCTGGAAGTATGTATTTTGTTGGAGACTACGTAATAGATCAAAAGTTAGATGATTTAATCGAAAGTAATACGACTTCACAAAGTGAAACAACTCCTGCTACAGTAGTAGCTAGAAAAGTAGTTGTCGAAGATAATGGAATCAGTTCGGCCGTTGAAAAATCATATGATGCTGTAGTCATGATAAAAAACTATGGAAGTAGTGGTAAATTGAGTGGTTCTGGTAGTGGATTTGTTTACAAAATGGATTCCGAATACGGTTATATTATGACTAACCATCACGTAGTAGAAGATGCTAGTAAAATTAAAGTTTTGTTTTCTGACAATAAAGAGTATGATGGTGTCGTTTTAGGTAGCGATAAATATTTAGATATCGCTGTCGTTAGAGTTCCTAAAAAAGCTATTAAACTTATTGCCCAAATAGGAAGAGCAGCTGATTTAAAATTAGGAGATACTATCTTTGCCATTGGATCACCAGTGGGTAATGAATATTACAATACAGTAACTCGTGGTATCGTCTCTGGACTTGATCGAAAAGTTACTGTTAGTGTTGAATCAAATTCTGATTGGATCATTAATGCTCTACAAGTAGATGCAGCGATAAATCCAGGAAATAGTGGTGGCCCATTATTGAACAGTAATGGTGAAGTAATCGGTGTTAACTCCCTTAAGTTAGTTGATAGTAGTATCGAAGGAATGGGATTTGCTATAAAGATTGAAGATGCCATGACTCATGTTACAACACTAGAAAAAGGTGAGAAGATTGAACGACCACTTTTAGGTATTACAATGATCAATGTCAGCGATAGTTATTCCCTAGCAAGATATGGTATCAGAATCGATAAAGATATCGAAAGTGGAATTGTTGTTATCGAAGTTGCTAAAGATACCGGAGCAGCTGATTCCGATTTGAAATCAGGAGATGTAATCACTAAGATTGATGATGAAGAAGTATTGAACCAAGCTTATTTGAAATACATTCTTTATAGTCATAAAGCCGGTGATAAGATTAAGGTTACGTATAATCGTAACGGTAAAACTAAGACGACTGAAGTTGTTTTGACCAAGAGTGATTAATGAGAGGTAGTAATGCCTCTTTTATTGTGAATAAAATTGTTTTGTGATATCATAAATTTAAAAGTTCAGGTTAAAATAAAATAGGAGGAGATATAATGAAAAAAAAGACAGCATGGGAAAAATATAGTTCTGATGACATGAAAAAAGTAATGGAATTTAGTGAGGGATATAAAGAATTTATCTCATCTAATAAAACTGAAAGAGAAGTAGTTAAATCAGTTGTTGATTTAGTAAAACAATATGGTTATAAAAATTTAGAGGATATTATTAAAAATAATGAAAAGGTTGAAGTTGGAGATAAAGTATATTCTTCAATTATGGGTAAGAGTATTGTCCTATTCAACATAGTTAGTAAGGATTTTGCTGCTGGACTTAATGTTTTGGGAGCTCATATCGATTCACCTAGACTGGATTTAAAACCAACACCACTATACGAAGCTAATGGATTTGCGATGTTAGATACCCATTATTATGGTGGAATAAAGAAATATCAGTGGGTTACTACTCCTTTAGCATTACACGGTGTAATTGTAAAGAAAGATGGTAGCAAAGTAGAAGTCAATATTGGTGAAGATGAAAATGATTTTGTAGTTGGAATAAGTGATCTGTTAATACATTTATCTAATGCACAAATGAAAAAAAGTGGTAATAAGGTAGTTGAGGGAGAAGATTTAAATATTACGATTGGTAATATTCCTCTAACTGATGATGAAGAGGATAAAGTTAAGAGAAATGTACTAGATATTCTTAAGAAAAAATATGGTATCGAAGAAGATGACTTCATGTCTAGTGAAATAGAAGCAGTACCAGCTGGTAAAGCTCGTGATTTTGGACTTGATCGAAGTATGATCATGGGATATGGACATGATGATCGCGTTTGTGCTTATACTTCGTTAATGGCTTTTCTAAATGTTTCTAATCCTACTAGAAATAGTGTTTGTCTGTTAGTTGATAAAGAAGAAATTGGTAGTGTTGGAGCTACTGGGATGACATCTAAATTTTTTGAAAACGCCCTAGCTGAAGTTATGGAGGCAATGGGTGAATTTTCCAATATCAAACTTCGCCGTGCTTTAAGCAATTCCAATATGTTATCTAGTGATGTAACCGCAGCCTTTGACCCCAATTATCCAGCCGTGATGGATTTGAATTCATCAGCCTTTATGGGTAAGGGAGTTGTGTTTAGTAAATATACTGGTGGTAGTGGTAAGAGCGGTAGCAACGATGCTAACTGTGAATATATTGCTAAACTTAGAAAGGTATTAGATGATAATAATGTCGATTTCCAAATGGATGAATTGGGTAAAGTAGACGAAGGTGGTGGAGGTACAATAGCTTATATTTTAGCTGAATATTGTATGAACGTCATCGATTGCGGTGTTGCTTTGCACAACATGCATTCACCATGGGAAGTAGTATCTAAAGCAGACATTTACGAAATGTTACGTTGTTATGAAACTTTCCTAAAAGAGATGTAAAATATTTTTGACTATCATTTTGTTACATAGTATAATTTAGGTAGAAATATATAGTAGGAAGGTGTAAAAATGAATAACAATTATCGAGTAAAAAATTTAGTAATTGGAATTTTATGTTGTGGAATAATCATAATGTCCGTAGGTTATGCTACATTGTCATCACTGTTGACGATAAATGGTGAAACTGTAGTAAAATCTAAAAGTTGGGATGTTCATTGTAGTAACATTTCTAATGAAGTAGCTACTGGTTATACCCGTATTGTAAAATCGCCAACTGTCGATAATTTAAGTACTACAATTAATTATAGTGTTATTCTAAATCAACCTGGTGATAGTTATTCGTTTTCTGTAAATGTTACCAATAGTGGTTCAATCGATGCAAAACTTAGTTCAATCGTTCTTTCTGGAGTAAATGAAACAGAAGACAAATATTTGAATTATTCAGTTAGTGGCATTAATGAAAATGATGTTTTGAAATCGAAAGAAAGTAGAACAATTCAAGTGTCAATAGAATATGATTCAGCGGTAAGAGAAGATGAACTACCAAAAGTTGATCAAAACTTAACCTTAACGGCAACTTTAAATTTCATTCAAGCAAATTAAAAATATCCACAGAAAATGTGGATATTTTTATGCAATTTTATCTTTTTCTATTATAACAAATAACTTCTACTAGTCCTACGATTGTTATAGCAATTAGGATAATTCTAACGATATATTCAATACTGTTATTATCCTTCTTCTCTTTAACACCGTCTTTTTTATTTTCAACTTTATTCAAAGATTTTTGACCATCATTGTATGTTTCTTCTTCGTAGTCATGATTATTAATTTCTTGGTCATCTTTAGTTACTGTATCGTTTTCTTCAACTTCGTTTTCATTTTCACTACTATTATAGTTTTTAGAACTGTAACTTCTATTGTTATTGGTTACATTAGAATTAGTTGTACTGTTGTTATAATTAGAACTTTTATCAGTAACTTTTTCATCTTTATCTTTAGTTGTTTTTTGACTAGTGTTATTAGTATTAGGTTTATTACTATTACTATTACTATTACTATTGTTCTTATCACTTGTGTTATTATTTTTATTATCATTAACATTATTATCAGAACTACTTTTATCGTTAGAAATGTTTATTACTAAAGTATGTTCTGTTTTATTATTATCAGAGTCCTCAACTGTGTATTTAACAGTATATTGCCCTTTTTTACTAGTATTTAAATCAGTTTGAATTTCTGTATTTTCTTTAGTAGGTTTTATTTCCCCATCTTCATTATCTTTTACATAAATAAGTGAATATAAATCAATCTTTTTATTGATATTATAATCGAGAACTCCAGTAGTTATAACGAATGGTGAACCACCTTTTCTGATTCTTTCTATTAATTCGTCATATTCGCTTCGATCTTCTTCTCTCAACATAGTGTAAGCACTAACAACTTTTGATTTTACTTTAAAGTTGATCAACTTGTTATTTAGTTCTTCATCACTAGTTTTGGATTGGTAATCTTTAATAATATTTATAAAGTAATCTTTTAGAGCTTGATATTGTAACTCGATTACCTCATCATCAGACATACCTTCCTTACGAAGACCATTTTCAGTTACAGTATATTTAGTAATAGTTTCACTACCTCGATATTCGACTACTTCTTGATTAGTAACTGTACTATATACTTTTATTTTAGAATAATTAGGAAATTTTACTTCGATTTCAAATCCTGGTCGCAATTCTACTTCATAATCTTCTTTCTCATAATCGAAATATATTCCATTAACTCTTTCTTCAGTGATTACAGCACCATTTTCATCTTTAATTTTTACATATATTTCATCGTGTTGACCCATGTTAGATCCGTTTAGATGAATTTTACCTTTTTTGTAATTATCACTGAAAGTAAGTTCAAATCCGTATGTATTATAAATACCTTGCAGTTTTAAAGATAAATAGTTATTATCAACGGTCGTTTTTATTTTTTCGTACTCATATTCGTAAACGTTATCTTTTCCTTCTCCGACATTAACAGTCATCGTATTTTGAAGATAATCGCTGTGGATAGGCATCTGTAGATAGTAAGTACCAATTTTGACATTTTCAAAAGTTATTTTATTACTAGTTACTGTCATTGATTCAATAATTTTATCATTTTGCTTTAGTAATACTTTTTTATTTTTCAATTTATTTATGTCATCAATTTTAATATTGATTGTTAAGTTAGCTCTGATGTCGTATTTATCTAAAGTATTATCAGTTACAAGGCCGTACTTACGATCCATGTTTTCGCCTTCCATGATTTCATCTCTAGTTTCATCTGTCGTAATGTCATCTAGAATTGATACCATTGGATAGTTTTTACTATAAACTTTTTCTTCTGTTTCATCAGAGATATTTAATCCCCAAGCATCCATGTATGGAATAATATTTACGTGGTAGATATCGGCGATCGCTTCCACATAAGCATCTTGGTTGGTCATAGTTCTTCCTTTATTTACTTCACGACGATACCATTTAAACATTTCAGCATATGTCTTTGGACCTTCAAAACTATCGAATAAGTTGATAACAAAATATAATTTAGTTTTTTCTTTTGTTGAAGTATATGGTGTATTAGATTTTCGTATTTCATTTTGAGCCTCTTCGATATCTGGAAGTTTTCCAAGCCAATCGGCGTTAGATTTATAAATGTCTTTATCTATTTGAATGTAGTGCCCTAAAATGTTGTTTGAAACTTCACCCAGTTGCATTTCACCGCCACCAAAGCTACCTTGGTAACCATGGGCGATTTCGTGTAAGCCACCCCAGTTTTGTTCAAAGAAAGATGATAGTGAAGGGCTATTAACACCGATATGTGATCCAGCATAATAAGCAGCACCAGCACCATGGGCATTGGCTCTTACTAAATATCTAGTTCTGACATTTTGATCAGTTAACTCTTCGGGATTTAAGTCGAGACCGATATACTCATCCATTTTATCAACAGCTTTTTGGTAATACTCTAAAAACTCATCTAGAGTAGCAAAACCAGCTCTGTGATAATTAGTTGTTTTACTTAAATCAGCAAGTGGAGTAACAATAGTTAAAACTTCGTTTTCGATTACACCATAAGCATTGTTATCTGCAATCCATTTTTGTCTAAATTCTTGTTCATTATCTTGGTAGTGATAATAATTTAATTCTGGAATAGTCTCATCATACTCGAGTTCTACTTTCCATGTTTTATCTAGAGAAGTGTTATCTTTTGATAGAACGGTTGAAGTAAAGAATGGAACTGAGTCATAGGGAGTATTATCTCTAACGTTCTCAATAGTTAATACTTCTTGATTATTTTTTAGTGTTTGACTGACTTCTTGGTTTTGGTCATTGTTGTAATGTTGAATGTTGATATCACTATCAGAAGATATTATTCTTGCCTTGATACTTTTACCAGCTGGTAAAAATATTCCTAATAATTGTTTATCACCATAGTTACATCTTCTTACACCAATAATGTCCATATTCCATACTGATGGAATTGTATATAAAGTTCTTTCAACCTTAATTTTGGTCTCTTCATCATCAACTATTTCCACAGGAACTGTTAATTTAGATGTATTACCATGTGAATCCGTTACTTGATAATGAATTTCATAACTACCAACTTCATTGATATTAACGTTATCATCATGAGTAATTTCGGTAGTTAAATCACCGTCTTCAAAGTCTTTAGCAAAGATACGGAATCTCGTATCATCAACGTCAAAATTTTCGATAATCGATTTTTTTAAAGTAATTTTAGTTGCTCCGTAGAAAATTGGGGCATTTTCTTCGCTCCAATAACTATCAGGATTACGTTTAGCTGTATTTCTTTCTGCAAAAACATCAGATGAACTGACAAATTTTACTGCTATACCAAAGATGAAAGTTAAAATAATTGAAAAAATTACTATTTTTTTAAAATTATTTTTCATTCAACCACCCTCTTACCTATTGGTGTGCACATTATACCACAGTTTTTTACTTTTGTCAATTTTCCTCATTTTGTAACAAATTTTATAAAGACATTTTTTATGATGTTTTTACTATATAAAAAGCTATATGTTTCATACATTAAAGTAGGAGGTAAAAATGAATTTTAATGGAAATGATGGATTTAGGTATCCAATTAGTTGTTTTATAATGGGACCTACAGGTCCAACTGGGCCAACGGGACCAGCCGGTGGTGGAACTGGTACTGGACCAACAGGGCCGACCGGGCCAACAGGACCAACAGGGCCTACTGGAATTACTGGTCCAACAGGTGCTACTGGTGCAGATGGATTGACACCAATTCTTACAATCGGAACTGTAACAACTGGTGAACCTGGAACAGCAGCTGCA
>CANRCI010000040.1 GCA_947629075.1 uncultured Bacilli bacterium
TTCAGCTGTAAAATAAATCTTACCAGTTGCAGCTCCAGGAGATGCAGCAAGACCTTTAGCTACTACTTTAGCAGCTTGCAAAGCCTCACTGTCGAAGTTAGGGTGCAATAATTGATCTAACTGTTTAGGTTCAACTTTAAGTAGAGCTTCTTCCTCATTGATCATACCCTCATCAACTAAATCGACAGCAATCTTAAGAGCAGCTTGGGCAGTTCTCTTACCATTTCTCGTTTGAAGCATGAATAATTTACCATCTTCAATAGTAAATTCCATATCTTGCATATCGCGATAATGCTCTTCTAGTAAATTACAAATTTTAACGAATTGTTCATAACACTCAGGCATAACCTCTCTTAAGGTTTCAATTGATTGTGGTGTACGAATACCAGCAACAACGTCTTCACCTTGAGCATTCATTAAGTATTCACCATATAATTTCTTTTCACCAGTAGCAGGGTTTCTAGTAAAGGCAACACCAGTTCCACTAGTATCTCCTCTATTACCGTAAACCATCTCTTGAACGTTTACAGCAGTTCCCCAGTTACCAGGAATATCATTTAAACGACGATAAGTAATCGCACGATCGTTATTCCAACTTCTAAATACAGCTTTAACTGCTTCAATCATTTGTTCTTTAGGATCTTGTGGGAATTCTACTCCAGCATGTTTTAAATATTCGCTCTTGTAGATATCTACTACTTCCATTAAATCTTCAGCAGTAAGCTCAGTGTCGTATTCAACACCTTTCTCTTCTTTAATTTTATCAAATTGTCTTTCGAATGAGCTCTTAGGAAATC
Organism: uncultured Bacilli bacterium; assembly: GCA_947629075.1. GTDB lineage: Bacteria > Bacillota_I > Bacilli_A > RF39 > UBA660 > CANRCI01. The sequence continues at coordinate 798 of CANRCI010000040.1, forward strand.
CCATAACTACATCAGCAAACATTTGAATAAATCTACGATAACTGTCATATACAAATCGAGGGTTTTTACTAACTTCACTAAATCCCTTAGCTACTTCATCATTCATACCAAGATTTAAAACAGTATCCATCATACCTGGCATACTAACACGGGCACCACTTCTTACTGAAACAAGTAATGGGTTCTTACTATCTCCCATTTTCTTTCCTGTAACTTTCTCTAATTCTTCTAACTTAGAATAGATTTCTTCTACTATTTCGTCACTGATCTTTTCACCATCTTCATAATATTTAGTACAAGCTTCAGTCGTAACAGTAAATCCTTGTGGAACAGGAAGGCCGATACCAGTCATTTCAGCTAGGTTAGCACCTTTACCACCAAGTAAATTACGCATGTCTTTATTTCCTTCTTTGAAGGCATAAACATATTTCATTTAATCGCATCCTTTCTAAATCACGCATAAATGTATTATAACACACTAAATATTTATTTCTACCAAAAATTCGTTATTATATTTTGTTATAACAAAAAATGTAGTCAAATTTTGACTACATTTAGTATCGAATAATTATTTTTTCTTATTAACTTGATCTTCGATATCTTCTATCTTTCCCATTACCCCAAGTTTTTTATCAGAAATTTTACGGTTCTCATTCGCTTCTTTGACAAAGTTTTCGTATCCTACTTTCAAATTTTTAATGGCTTTGAGATAAGAATATTTATCAGTCGTCGCACGAACTTCACGCGAATCTTTGAACGTCTCTATCTCTTTTTCATATTTATCAATATCATAATCTTGTTGTTCATTGTCCTTTTTTTGGTTGTGTTCACTCTTAAAGGCGATATAGTCTTTACCTACTAAATAATTAGAAACGATATTAGTACGAACGTCACTAAATACTTTTCCATAATCGGCCATGACACTAGCATCAAAGCGACTCTCGTCCTGACTACCCGGCAAATTAGCCATTCGATCGAAGGTTAATTGTTTCTTTTCTGAATCATATTTCTCTAGGAAAGTATCCCAACCTTCATCCATTCTGACGTTAATCAAATTTTTAAGCTCTTCTTTTTTACCAGGAACCTCTAATTCTTGATGAAATTTATCAAGTGCAACATTTGATATAAAGTTTACGAGGCTACCTGCTCTTCTTACATCGTTCAAACCACGAGGATCAATCTTTACCCCAAAGTTTTCCTCGATGGCTTTTACTACACTATGCTTACTGATATTCATACGTGAAAGTCTAGTTCTAGAATTGTATTTTTCTTTATTGCTAAGTTCTCCTACCATACGTTTAGAAACCTGTAGAATCATATATTCCATCGCTTGTTCATAACGATCACCAAGTCTAATTAAATCTAATTCTTTTTGATATTTTCTACGCAAAGTTTCACGTACTACTACCAGTTTATTTTCTTCGACAATTGTCGTATGTAGAATTCCATCGTATACATCTTGGGCATTAGATATCAAGTCGTAAACATCTTCACCGATATTCTTACCAGCAGCAATAAGTTTCTGGGAGTCACTCTTGCTGACACCAATTCTCTTCAAATCCTCCACAGTGCTGATGAAAATCGTTTCTCCATTATCGCCTTGTCTTGCTGAACGACCTCTAACTTGACGATCAACGCGGTTACTAGTAAAATGTCCACTTCCAATTATCTTTAGTCCACCTAGTCCATTTACAACATCGTGATAATAAGAACTGATCTCTTTAGAAATTTTATCTAAATGATTTTCTCTTTGGTATTTTAAGTAATCTTCAATTAAAGTTATGCGATCTTGACTATTTATTTTATCAATCACCAACTGTTCTACAACTCTATTACTCTCATCGTTCTTAACAGCTTTAGCTACCGCCATAAAATTATCACGGGCTACTTTATTGGCAACTTTATCAAAATTAGTTTTTAAATTATCATCTAAAGCTTTTCTTATAGCTTCGTCATTTACACCTGGAAACTTTTCTTTTAAATGTTCAATTCCTTGATTATACCAATCGCGAACTAAATTAGGATATCTACCAGCTAAAATAGCTTTTTCTAGTCGATTGATCAGAAATTGTGAAAGGTCTTGACTAATTACTTCTCTATCTAATTCATCAACAATTTGTCCTTTAACACTATCAAGTAACAATTTATTATCACTTTTTAACATTGTAAATTTTTTATCATGCCATTCTTTTAAGAGTGGTAAATTTCTATTATTTTTAAAATCATCTAATAAAACATCGGGATTAAAACCTAATTTAATATCGGTACCACGTCCAGCCATCTCAGTGGAAATTGTAATTTTACCCATTTCCCCAGCTCGAGAAATAATATAGTTTTCTTGTTTGGTCTGAGCATTCAACACTTGAACTTTAGTGTTTAACCTACTTTCCAATATTCTTTGAAGGCGGATGCTCTCAGAAACTGAAGTAGTGGAAATAAGTACTGGTTGTCCTTTGTTCTGTGACTTTTGTATTTCTTCGAATATTCTTTCAATTTTTTCTTCTTCGCTCTGATATAACTCTTCGGGATGATCTAGTCTGTTTCCAAATTTAGCACTACCATTTTTATCGTACACATCAAGAATTTCTCGGTTAGCAAGTCGCGCTGCATATTCACTATTTTTCTCTATTTCAACCGTATCTAATCCATAGATATCTCTAAGTAAAGTTGAACTAGTTCCCGTCATACCACTTACTTTTTGGTATAGCTGCATATAAGTAGGCATTGTAAGTGACATTGCCTCTTTAGAAAACAACGTCTTATAAAGGGTATAACTTTTATTGTTATTTCTGGCAAGCTTCTCTTCTTTCATTTCAACCGCACGATGTTGTCCATCAGCAAAGACACTTCCTTTAGCAATACGACCATCGTTTAAAAGAGAAACTTGTTTTTGATTGGGAATGTATTTACCCGTCTTTTCATCGACTACATCACTTAAAACGTAATCGCGGTCGCGATCTAGGCAAAAATATGCCTTTATCGCGCGATCGACGAACGGTACTTCAAAAGCTTGATATTCATAGTTCATAAAATCATTTTCTAACTTATTAATCTCCGGAATATCTCCACTTCTTAAAATCTTTATATATCCCTGGTCCGTAAGTCTTAAAACTGGTAATTCTTCCCCTTGATAAACTCTCTTTTGAATTGTAAAATCTCTTCCTACAACATATTTCTTTTTAATATTATCATCTAAACTGTGATACTTAACCGAAAATATCTCATCGACATTTTTACCGATATAATATTTAGAAATAAAATTCATTCCTAATTCAGTTATAGTATAGTCATTACTTTTTGGTTCTCTATTGACGATTAACAAACTGTTTTCTAAACACTCTTTTCCCAATTCCGTCTTATTATCGGTCATCGCTTCAAATGATTCACGATCTTTAGCAAATCTAACCGGTCTACCTTTTCTCTCTTTATCTTTAAATTGTTCTTGAAGCGCAAAAATTCGACTGACAGCTCCATCGGCATAAGCCGCATGTTTTTCTTGGTAATCATCTTCTTCTAATCTCTTTCTGTGCATTTCTTCTTTACCGTAGAAATTATCTTTAGCTTCGCTCGTACCACTGATGATAAGTGGAGTTCTAGCACGATCTAAAAGAATGGAATCGACTTCATCGACTAAAGCAAAATAACGATTATTATCGGGATATAGACGTTTATCTGCTTCGATTTTCATACAATCGCGTTCATAATCGAAGACAAAAGTACTAACTTCACCATAAGTGATATCACACTTATAAGCATCACGCTTAATTTCTTCACTCTCACTATCGCTAAGTTCACGAGAACTCTTCCCATCACTTACCTCATCACCTGGATTTAAAAGAACACCACTAGTAAGTCCTAAAAGTTCATAGATTGGCTTTGTCTCTTCAAAATCACGTCTTGCCAAAGTTTGGTTTGGTACATAAACATGAACTTTTTCTCCCGCTAAAGCATGTAAATAACTAGGTAAAACAGCCGTTAAAGTCTTACCTTCGCCCGTAGCCATCTCAGCTACTTGCCCATCTTTTAAGGCAATGCCACCATGAAGTTGTACGTCGTGTAACTTAAATCCTTTTACCTTTTCAACTGCTTTCTTAGCAAGGGCATAGGCATCTGGTAATATCTCATTTAAAGCATCATCTAAACTAAGTGTCGTAAGATTGGGATTTTTTTCGCTTTGGTTAGTTCCATTAGTAATATCTTTTAAATAAATTTTTAATTCATCACTCTTCTTTAATAATTCACTATCAGTGATTCCTTCAAGTGTTTCTTCAATCTTTTTGATTTTCGAAACTTCATTATCAAACTCCTCTTCCTGTCTTTTAGGAATCAAACCAAAAATATTACTATCCATGTACGACACACCTCTATCTTCATTAACATTAATTATATCATAATAGTTGCACAAATTATAGATATTTTAGACAAAATTTGCTATACTTTTCTTATAATAAAATAAAGGAGAATTTATGAAAAGAAAAAATATAATTATCGATGGCGATGAATTTCAAAAAGAACGCATCAAACAAAAAGAAAAAACTCAAGTATTCGGATTAGTCCAAGGAATAATTTTATTTATAATTGCTTTCGCTGGATTATTTCTCGAATCTAAAATATTATTAAAATTAGTTGTCTATCTAATTCCACTTTTATTAATAGTATACTCAATGAGGCTTTTAACTATAGCTGAAAGATTAAAAAAATTGGATACATCAATTTCAATAACTTATTTAATTCAAAGTATTTTAACAATGATTATAAGTGTTTACATACTGTGTCACCCACTCGATTCACTAAACTTCATCTTGATAGCGGTCGGATTAATCATAATAATTAATTCTATTTCAGCGATGACTTATGAAAAGAGTTATTTACCAGTTGGAAGCATTTTTATAGGTATAATGCTTATGTTATTTCCTAAAGAGATTGTGACAACTTTCTACACGCTTTTCCTAATTGTACTTTTGATATATAGTATTTGGAAAATAATTACATCAATTGAGATAATAAAAAAACGATAAGATTATTTCTTATCTTTTTCTTTGGCTCTTGGATGACAACGATAATAAACTTCTTTTAGACGGTCATTAGTGACATGGGTATATATTGCTGTTGCAGATAAGCTCTCATGCCCTAAAAGTTCTTGGACTGTTATGATATCGCAACCTTCATTGAGTAGATGGGTTGCAAAACTGTGGCGAATCATGTGGGGTGATATTTTTTTATCAATCGATGTCTTACTGATGATTTTATCCAAAAGATATCTAACACCGCGAGTTGTAAGTTGTTCACCATTACTATTTAAAAACAGATAGTCGAGATTGTGAATGTTCAAGCGATAATACCCATCTTTTAAGTACATTTCTAAACTCTCTTTAGCATAATCACCAAATCTGACAATTCGTTCTTTATTACCCTTACCTAAAATCTTGATACTTTTTCCACTAATGTCACTCACTTTGATGTTTACTAATTCACTGACACGAACTCCGGTAGCATATAAAATTTCTAAAATTAGTCTATCTCTTTGACCAAGTGGTGTATTTAATTTAGGAACCTTAAACAATTCTTCAAGTTCATTGTAGTAGAAAAAACGGGGTAATTTTTTTTCTTTTTTAGGAAGATTAACTAATTTAAAGGGATTGCTCTTTACTTTATCATTGCGGATTAAATGTTTATAAAACCCTCGCAAGGAACTAATTTTTCTAGAAATCGTTGAATTGATATTGTGTTTATCTTTTAAATACATGAGATAAATTCTTATATCTTCATAATCGACTTTTAAATAATTAATTCCTTTATCTTCTAAATATAAGAGATATTCATCTAAATCTTCTTTATAACTACTGATAGTATGATCGGAATAATCTTTTTGAACAACTAAATATTCTAAATAATCATCTAAATCTTTATTTTTTATCGTTTCCATACTAAATAAAAAAGCTAGATTACTCTAGCTTTGCCCCTCCACTAATGTTTTTACGCGAGGATTGGCCAAAGCTTTAAATCCTCTATTTTTAATTGGTTTATATTTATCAAGTAATGCTGTAAGATTATCTATTTTCATATTATTTACAGCTTTAACATTTGCTTTATTCTCTTTTTCTAATAATCGATAATATTCATTGGATAACATTCTTAAATGTCTAGCGTAATAGTAAAGACTATCGGATTCGAGATGATAAATTCCCTCTTTCCAAGTCTCTAAACTATCGGCCACTAATTCACGAATACATCCGATTGGACCATCATTATTGGCATAGTAATTTAGAATTGATTCAATTCTTACACGATTACTACCCAAAGCCTCAACTACTTCTAAACCAGCACTTTTAACGGCTTTATACTCTTCATTATCTTTCAATCTAATTAACGTTTCAGTTGTATCTTTAAGTCTTTCATCTGCTAAAAACAACTTAACAAACAATTTATTTTTACTACTCCACAATAACTTACGAGCTTTCTCGATTTCGTTATTTTTATCTGACAATTGATTTATATCTAAACCGATACTTATTGCGCGATTATCATTATATAAAATGGGAAGCAATTCCATACGGTCATTGTTTTCAATATAAATTAGTTCAAATCTACCATCTCTATTGTTATTGCGCTCTTTTAATTTAGAGACTGCTTGATGGTATTTTTCACTTTTTTCCATAGCTAGTGAACTCTTAAACGATTTAGTGAAGTAATCAATTAATCTCAAAGATGTATTTTCTAAGTAAACTTCATCTGTTTCACCATTATCGCGGTCGATGACATATTTTAATTTTGCTGTAGCCATAAAACCTCCTAAATCTTAACTTATAACACTAAAGTTAAGATATAAGAATAACATTATTTGGTATTTTTGTCAATCATAAACAAATATTTAATTTAACCTATCATTAATGCTATCTTGAATCACTTTTTTAACGTTTTGTAGTGTGTTATTTAAATCTTCTTGCACATAAGTAAATTCTTGGTAAAGAGGAATCTCGTTTAATTGCTTCAAAAGATCATTATTCATCTTTTCTAAAGAGCTGGTATCTTCTCGCAACACTTCTTTTTTAACAATCTTTTTTTGAATCTCTTTAACTTGCTCAATTAATTGCATTATTTCTTCATTACTACGAGTTTTACTAGATAATTCTAAATATTTTTGATATTCATCGCTATTTTTGATCAAAGCAATTATCTCATCTAGCTTTTCAATGATTTCCTCATTCACTAATTTCACCATCCAAGCTCCAAGTTTTAGCACTGACAACTTTTACAGGGACTATTTTCCCAATCAGAGAAGCACTACCTTTAAAATTGATCAGTTTATTAGTATCGGTATAACCGAATAGTTCTTTCTTTTTATCCGAAATTCCTTCGACTAAAACGGGAACTATTTTACCTTCTAATTTTTTATTGTTCTCTAAGAAGTATTTGTTTACCACCTTGTTAAGTCTTTGAAGCCTATCTTCAGCTACTTCTTGTGGTATTTGTCCCTCTAATTTAGCTGCTGCTGTTCCTTCTCTTTTAGAATAGATAAAAGTAAAAGCGTTATCGAATTTGCAATATTCACACAGATCCAATGTCTCTTTAAAATCTTCTTCCGTCTCAGTTGGAAAACCAACAATTATATCTGTCGATATACTGACGTTTTTTATTCTGTTACGAATCTTATCGAATAGTTTTAAATAATCTTCTTTCGTATACCTTCTACCCATCAATTTTAAAATGCGACTTGATCCCGATTGCACAGGTAGATGAACGTAAGGCATAACATTATCATATTTAGCAATGACATCAATCATCTCATCGGTAAAATCCCACGGATGACTAGTCATAAAACGAATTCTAGGAATTTTAGTCTTACTGACATCTTCTAGTAATTTATCCATTCCGTATTCATAATCCAAATCTTTTCCATAAGCATTGACATTCTGTCCTAAAAGGGTAACTTCTTGGTAACCATCACGAACCAATGCCTCTACTTCCCTTACTATATCTTTAGGATCTCTACTTCTCTGTTCACCACGAGTATAAGGAACTATACAATAGGTACAAAACTTATCACAACCATATATGATATTGACATAAGCTTTATATTTACTATCTCTTTTAACAGGAATATCTTCAACTATATTTCCTTCTTTACTCATAACTTCTATCTCTTGATCATTACTATTTATAGCATCGTTTAAGATAAATGGCAGACGATGAATATTATGAGTACCAAAAACGAAATTGACATATTTATATCTATTTATTATTTGTGATACTACTCCCTCTTCCTGAGCCATACATCCACAAAGACCAATAATTAAATCTTTATTATTTTCTTTAACATGTTTTAGTCTCCCCAACATACCGAAAGCTTTGTTGTGAGCATTTTCTCTAATCGAACAAGTATTTAAAAGAGCAAGATCACAATTTTTATAGTCATCAGTTTCCTCAAACCCTAAACTTTCCAACATCGCCTTAATGTTTTCACTATCGTGTTCATTCATCTGACATCCATAAGTCTTTAAAAAATACTTCTTACCACGACCAATTTCTTTTAATTCTTCAGGTAATTGATAAAACTCTTTAATTACTTCTTCACGATTACGCTTTCTAGCTTTTACATAATCAGGTAGTTCCATAGTATCACTTCTTTCCTCACATATTATACTAAAACTTTAAAATAAAAGAAAGTACTAAACAGTACCTTCTCTAAGAATATAATTTATTATATTATCCATACTACTAGTCTTATTATTAAAAACTTCTTCTTTAATAATATCTATATTTTCTTTAAAAAGATTGATCAATTTCTCCATTCTTGGAACAAGACTCTTATCTTCTAAGTTATTGATAATTATTTCCAAATTAGTAACTTTACTATACTTGCCATATTTATTAGTCTTTATATAAGTATCATAAATCTTTTTAAAAGATGCTATATCTATATTATTAAATCTTTTATCTTCAAGTATTTTAACTGTTGTATAAATGTAATTACTATTAATTGACTTATCTAATATTGTTTCACCATTATTATTTTTGATATTAGGCATAAAATTTTTGTTCTTTCTAAGTTGTTTAATTATATCCATAACATTTACATAATTGATCGAAACTAGTGTATGAGCAAAAGTATCACCATCATTATTTTGATGATTCACATCCCACTCTTTATTTTTCATATGTTTCAAAACCATCTTATATTGACCTTTTTTTAGAAGTCTTACTAAGATATTGTTTCCAAACTCATCACATATATTGATATCTACTTTTTTCTTAGACAAAATATAATCAACGATATCGAAATACCCTTCCTTAACCAATTCAAAAATCAGGGATGGTTCTTCCTCACAAGCTAAAATAGCTTTTTCTTCATTGTAAAACATTTTTCTTTTTACACCTCTTCTTTCAATGCACGTGACAGTTAGATATTCTAGCAAAAAAGACGAATTTTGTCAAATTAAAGGCATAAAAAAAGCTACTCAAGTAGTAGCTTTTACTAGTTAAATACATCACATACGGTATTTTCATTTTTTGGAATATCGTACTTTAAAGTTATTGTTTTAGTTAGGAAACCACGCTTAACTTCGACATCGTACAAAGAGAATCTACCCTCACTACTGTAGTAAACTGCTCCTTCGTGATCAGCACAATTGTAAATCATAAAATTGTTCTGTAGATAATCATCTAAGAAATCATCAACTACACTCTTTCTTCTGATTGTCATAAAAGTTAATTCACCTTTTCGATCACTTACAAAATAAGAGAATCTAGGCAACTTAACAGTTAATTCCGTATTTTGATCTATCTTTTTAACATATTCTGTTCTGAAAAAAGTTTTATTAATAATTAATATAGACAAAATAACAGTTAAAACAACTAAAATGGTATAGATTACATCGCGATTACGACGTTTGTATTCCTCTACTATTTGGTGCTCTTTTTCTTCTTTTTTGATTTGAACTTCTCTTTTTTGTGTTTCTTTATCTATTACTGGTTTAGGACTAGTCTCTTTTTTAACAGTACTTTTCTTCACTGCTTTCTTTTCAGATGGAGCCGCTTTAACAGTTTTTACTGTTTTGGTAGTCTTTTTAGCAGCTGGCTTTGAAGTTGCCTTCTTTTTAGTCTTTGCTCCAGCAGTCGTTTTTTTCTTTTTATTTTCTTTTTCTTCCATACTAATTCCTCACTATCAATCTACTCTTCTATTCTTTAAAGTTATTATAATATAGATAACAATTTTATTCAAGTCCACATAAAAAGAAGAATTAATCTTCTTCTAAAATACTTTCATATAAATCTTCAGCTACTTCTACTTTGGCATCTTTATCTTCTTTTTCTATTTCTTCTTCATTAGATTCCAAGTCTTCTAGCTTTTCCCAATACTTAATCCATTCTCTATCCAACGCAATCACTTCCATACCTAAACTAACATAAAATATTGATAAAGTAAATTTTAATATCAATCAAAAATGTCAAACTTTACATTATATTTTTTGAAGATAATTGTTGACTATCCTTATTTGATACGTTATAATTTAGTAGTCGACTAATTTTATATATTGAATTTGTAGGCTATGGAGACATACTCAAGAGGCTGAAGAGGCGCCCCTGCTAAGGGTGTAGGTCGGGAAACTGGCGCGAGGGTTCAAATCCCTCTGTCTCCGCCATAACGGGCTGTTAGCTCAGTTGGTAGAGCAACTGACTCTTAATCAGTGGGTCTAGGGTTCGAATCCCTAACAGCCCACCAT
>CANRCI010000041.1 GCA_947629075.1 uncultured Bacilli bacterium
GGTTAATCTTTATCGATTTAAGAGATAAGAGTGGTATCGTTCAGTTGGTTGTAAGACCAGAAGATTCTTCTTATGAAGTTGCCAACTCATTGAAGAGCGAAGCGGTAATTGAGGTAAGTGGTAAGATTTCAGAACGAGAAAACAAAAATAAAAATATCCCAACTGGTGATATCGAAGTTATTGTAAGCGATATGAAATTGATCAATAACTCTATCGATATTCCTTTTGAGATAAGTGATGATACAACAGCACTAGAGGATACACGACTAAAATATCGTTATCTAGATATCCGTCGTAACACTATTCAAAACAACTTACGCCTTCGTCATCGCGTTTTGATGATCATGCGTAACTTTTTATCCGACTTAGGATTTGTCGAAGTTGAGACACCAATTCTTTGTAAGTCTACTCCTGAAGGAGCTAGAGACTATTTAGTGCCATCGCGTGTATCGAACGGTAAGTTCTACGCTTTACCGCAATCTCCTCAGTTGTATAAACAACTTTTGATGATTGGAGGTATGGAAAAATATTTCCAAATGGCTAGATGTTTCCGTGATGAAGATTTACGTGCCGATCGTCAACCAGAATTCACCCAAATTGACATCGAGATGAGTTTTGTCGACGAAGAAGATATCTTTGATGTCGTTGAAAAGATGATGGCTAAAGTATTTAAAGAAATTAAGAATGTTGAATTGCCAAAATTTACAAGACTTACTTATAACGAATGTATGAGACGTTTTGGTAGTGATAAACCGGATACTAGATTTGAGATGGAAATCCAAGATATTACTTCTGTATTTAGTAATACTAATTTTGAAATATTTAAAAACATTATTGCTAATAATGGTATTGTCAATTGCTTAGTAGTAAAGAATGCCAGTGATAAATTCTCACGTAAGGATTTGGATAAATTGACTGATGTAGTTAAGGTCTATAAAGCTAAAGCTTTGAGTTTTTTAAAGTATAATGCTGGGGAATTTACTGGAAGTATTGTTAAAGTATTGAGTGATGAAGAAAGAAGTGAAATTAAAAAGATATTAAATATCGAAGAGAACGATCTTATCTTAATCGTTGCTGATCAAGAAAAGATAGTAAAAACTTCACTTGGAGCTCTTAGATTGAAATTGGGACATGACTTAGATTTAATCGATAAAACTAAATTTAACTTTTTATGGGTAACGGAGTTTCCGATGTTTGAATATTCTGAAGAAGAACAGCGATATGTCGCAGCACACCACGCTTTTACTGCTCCTAAAGAGAGTGATGTCGATAAACTTTTAACTGATAAAGCAAATTGTTATTCCCGTGCTTATGATTTAGTTTTAAATGGTTATGAGTTGTTGAGTGGTTCAATTCGTATTCACGATGGAGCTCTTCAAAAGAAAGTTTTTGAAGCTATTGGTTTGACGGAAGAAGAAGCCAAAGAAAAATTCGGATTCTTCTTAGAGGCCTTTAAATATGGAACTCCACCACATGGTGGCGTAGGAATTGGACTGGAGCGACTTATCATGATTTTGTGTGATACTGATAACATTCGTGATGTCATCGCTTTTCCAAAAACGCAGAGTGCTCAGGATTTGATGAGTGAAGCTCCTAATGTTGTCGATTCTAAACAATTAGATGAGTTAGGAATAGCTATAAAAAAATAAAAGGATTTAATCCTTTTTATTTTTTAAAAATTCATCAATTATTTTATTCACATAGTAATTTTTTTCGAGATAGGAAAAGTGTCCGGTCTTGGGAAGTTTTATTAAAGCTGAATCTTTTATCTGTTCATTAAAATAAATTCCATCACTAATTGGTGTATCTAAATCATCTTCACCCCAAATTATTAAAGTTTCACAGTCGATATTTTTGATGTCGTCTTTTAGATCGGTATTCACAACACTGATAAAGCTATTGCGCATATTTGGTGAAAGACTTTTAAAATCAGGAGATGCAAAGATTTTAATCAACAGTTCTAGATATGCAGTTCGTAATTTCTTAGGTAAAAACTTACCGAGTTTCTTTAATAATTTATATATTCTTTGTTTAAAATTCTTTTTTCTATTTTTCTTTGGTTTAATTCCAGCTACGTCGATGAGAACTAGTTTATCGATGGCAATGTCAAAATCTGTAAAAAGGGATGTAACTATTCTTCCACCGAATGAGTGAGCGATAATACTCAAGTTATCTAGTTCTAACTCCCGGATAAAATCATATATTAAATTGGTATAATCCTTAATATTCAAGTCGCGGTCTGGAAAGAGACTTTCTCCAAATCCCGGATAATCGAGGATATATACTGTATGGGTTTTACTAAGGATATCAATCATAAAGTTAAAAGTAACTCTGGTATTTCCCCAACCAGGTAAAATTAATATATTTTTATCCTTAGTCCCATACTTCTCATAGTAGATATTGTAATCTTTTGTACAATATTTCATAATACCACCTATAATAAAATATGATTTTTAAAATATATTGTTAAAAATTCAAAAAATTGTTATAATTATTTAGAATCAGAATCGTAGAAAGTATGAGTAAAGGGGTATTTTATGAATAATAGAAAAATGACTAAAATAATCTGTAGTATTGGACCTGCCAGTAGTGATTATGATACTTTTGTCAGTTTAGTTAAAGAGGGAATGAATGTTGCGAGAATCAATTTTTCTCATGCTGACTTGGAGCAACAACAAGAAGTAGAGGATATGATTGATCAAGTAAACAAAGATTTGGGTACTTTTGTAGCTAAACTTTATGATACCAAGGGACCTGATCTTAGAACCTGTGCTTTTGAAGGAGATAAAATCAAACTTACTAAAGGTAAGAAAATAGATATCGTAAGAAAGCAAATTTTGGGGACTAAAGACGAAATATGTTTTAATCATAGTGAAGTTATTGATAATGTTGGAGTAGGTCAAGAGATTCTTTTAGATGATGGTTTAGTTAGATTAGAAGTAATTGAAAAGAATGAAGATAAATTGGTATGTAAGAGTTTGGATACTGCAACGATTAAAAGTAGAAGAGGGGTAAACATTCCTGGTGTTAAATTGAATATTCCGTACATTAGTGAAGAAGATATTAGGGATATCAAATATGCCTGTGATCATCATGGCGATTTCTTGGGAATAAGTTTTGTCTCAACTGCTGATGACGTTGAAGCGGTAAGAAAACTTTTAAAAGCTTTCGGTCGTGAAGACATGAAAATAATCAGTAAAATCGAAACTAGTCGTGCGGTTGAAAATATCGATGAAATAATTCGTGCGACGGATGGAATTATGGTAGCAAGAGGGGACTTGGGTGTTGAAGTTCCGATGCCAATCATTCCGGTGTTACAAAAGAGAATTATCAGAAAATGTCGTGAACAGGGAAAGGTTTGTATAGTAGCTACGGAAATGTTAGCAAGTATGTATGAAAACTCTAGACCAACTAGAGCAGAACTTACGGATATTGCCAATGCTGTTTTCGACGGAGCTGATGCGGTAATGTTAAGTGGTGAGACGACGATTGGAAAGCATCCGGTCGAAGCAGTTAAATATATGAGTGAAGTATGTGAAACAGCTGAAGAGAACATGAATTTCCGTGGCGATTTCTTAACTGATCTATCGAACAATATCGCCGATACGATAACAACTTGTGCCGTTGAAAGTGCTGAAATGTTAGATGCCAAGTTGATCGTTACACCAACGGTCAGTGGTTATACCGCTAAGACGATATCCAATCTTAAACCATCTTGTTGTATTCTAGCACCTTGTCCAAGTGCTAACATTGCTAAAAAATTAGCTCTTAATTGGGGTGTTTATCCAACTTTGATCAAAATTTATGAAACGACTGATGAAGTAGTAAACGATTCCATAAAAAAAGCTCAAGAATTTGCTTGTCTTGAGAAAGATGACATCATTATTGTAACTGGTGGTTTTCCTAATAATGGGCTTAAACAAACTAATTTCTTAAAGATAGAAAAAATGTAAAAGATAGTAATTAAGTGATTACTATCTTTTTATGATCGGTTTATTTTTATAGGCATTGCTATCACCATTAGTTATAAGGGCATAGACTTGATCAGCTCTAATATCGAGATCTAATAAAGCGGCATTGTCCTTAGTCACATTGGTAATCAAAGGCAATTTTATTTTCTTTTTTATTTCTTTTAGATATTTTTTACCACGAATGTTAAAACCTAAAATGTGGATGTAGTCAAGGCTTATATCATTCTCATCTTTTTTAAAAGATACTAAGATATTAATTAACATTCTATTTATTTTATTATAGGTATAACGTTTAGTCTTTATTATCTGGATTAACTCATCTAAACTGTTGGCATTAATTCCCTTTAAAATTCTATTTTCAATTCCTTCATCTACTAAAACGTAATCTTCTAAAGCCCAATCCGTCATGATTTTATATTTTAAAAATGGAAAGTAATCAGGATGAGTTTTATTTTTTAAATATTTGTAACAACTACTCGGTACATATCTCTTTATATCTTTCTTATTTATTATTGCTTCTCTGATGGCTTTGGCACTTACAATATTACTACTTAGATTTTTATCGTGAAAATGGTTAGTTCTTTTAATTGTTACAGGTTTGATATCAGCTTCTTCTTTAATAATAGCTTTGATGTAGGAAAGTCCTAATAGATCATTGGGTTCTTTTATCTCGTTATGAGTTAAATCTTTTAATCCTAAAGCCATAGCCGTTGGATAGTTGTGACCTCTATCTAGATAGTATTTTACTTTTTCATCATAGTACTTATTATTTAACTGTACTTCGGCCATTTTATATAACTTTTCGACATCATCTTCTTCACTGCCGAACACTAGATAATTACATCCCATTTCTTTAAGTATTTTTATAGCACCAGTTGCAAATACATCAGCACTTTGCATCGTATACTTAAATGGTAGTTCACATACTATATCGATATCATTTTCAAGAGCAATATCCGTCTTTTCCCATTTCGATAGAATGCTTACGTTTCCTCGTTGGGTAAAGTTTCCACTCATCACTAAAACGATCAAAGAATCGGGAAACATTTCTTTAACTTTGCTCAAATGATATAAATGTCCATTGTGAAAAGGATCATATTCACAAATAATTCCAACTATATCCATAAATACCTCCACCAACAATATTATACTAAAAACCCGATATAAAACAAAGTATTTGCAATTTTTTGCATTTTATTATATAATTTTCTAGCAGGTGATTACTATGATCATAAAGCTAGATGATATCTTGTATCTAGGAAAAGACGAAATAACGGTTAAAGATACGATAGATACATCGAAAATAGATTTGTCCAACAGCGAAATTATTGCTTTAAAAGATGTCTATTTCGATGGTAAGATAGGTAAAGATCAAGATATTTTAACTATATCAGGTAATCTAAGTGGCACAATGACTATTTCGGATTCTATAAGTTTAGAAGATGTCGATTATGACTTTGAAATCTCTATTGATGAAGGGCTAGAAGACTTGAAAAATAATCAAAATACTATTGATATTCTAGACATTTTATGGCAAAATATTGTACTAGAGGTCCCACTTAGGTATACTTTGGTTACCGATTATAATGATTATAGTGGTGATGGATGGAAGTTAATTAGTGAAGAAGAGGATAGAAATAAGAATAATCCCTTCCGTGATCTAACACTAATAAATACAGAAAAGGAGTGATATCATGGCAGTACCATTTAGAAAAGTTTCTAAAACTAGAAAAAGAATGAGAAGAAGCCACAATGCTTTAGAAGTAGCTGGTGTTACTAAATGTCCTAAATGTGGTGAAGTAATTAAACCACATAGAGTATGTCCTAAATGTGGAGAATACAAAGGGAAAAAAGTAGTTGAAACTGAAAAAGATGCTGAATAGGCATTTTTTTTGTTATAATTAAAGAGGTGGTTATATGAATTATCAAATATTGACGGATAAAATAATTACTGAAAACATGAACAAGAACATTGTACCCAAACTGTTATTACATGCCTGTTGTGCACCTTGTAGTAGTTATACTCTCGAATATTTAACCAACTATTTCGATATTACAATTCTTTATTACAATCCCAATATTTCACCGGAGAGTGAGTTTAAGAAAAGGGTAAGTGAAGTAAAGAAATTAATTCAAGTTTTACCATTAAAAAATAAAATATCTTTTGTCGAAGATGAATATAACTATAATGACTTTTTAGAAATAGCAAACGGTCTAGAGAAGGAAAGAGAAGGTGGAAAACGCTGTTACAAATGTTACGAGTTACGTCTGGAAAGAGCGGCGCAATACGCATCGAGCCACGGCTTTGACTACTTTACGACCACTTTATCGATCAGTCCTCATAAAAATAGTAACTGGTTGAATGAGATAGGTGGAAAATTAGAAGAAAAGTATGGAATTAAATATTTGTATTCGGACTTTAAAAAGAGAAATGGTTATAAAAGAAGCATTGAATTATCTAAAAAGTATAATTTATATCGCCAAGATTATTGTGGGTGTATCTATTCAAAGATGGAATCCCTAAAAAGAAAAGAGGAAAAAAATGAAAAATGTAAAATCACGTAATCAACAAGTCGACTACTGTTCTTTAGGCTATGCTAAAGAAAAAATGAAAGAGTATAAAAGATATCGCGAACTTACAAAGCAACATTTAGACGATGTATTCTATACCGAAAAAGAGAAAGGGTTTATAAATAAATATGGGTTAGATAAGCTTATTTCGTTTAATTATATGGAGAGCAAGGTACAGATTATCGATGCTCAAGAAGAGGGTATGATTTACCAAAACGAAATAATTACTGATGGAAATATCATTGGAATAGAGAGATCAAAACACGATTTGGCCTATGAAATACCATTTATTACTATTAAAAAAGTAAAATTTGGTAAAGTGTACGATGTAATGATCGAAAACCAAAGTTTTATCTTGGTCAAAAGAAATATCGATGGGATAATCTCTAATCGAATGACCATTTATAATTCTAGTAAACTAGATAGTATTACTGATGACGAATCACTACTTAAAGTTGGTGTTCATATGGCCCGACCTAAAGTAAAAATAATTAAAGCAAATGATGCTACTTATCTATAAATTTGTGATATAATTTCATTAGGAGTTGGTAGTTATGTATTTTGATGTCATTTTACTAGTTGCAATCATTTTATTAGTCATCTTTTGTTTTAGAAGGTTTTCTAGTTTTGTCTATATTGTTGCCATTTTAGACATTACTTTAAGAATTTTAAACTTTATAAGAATTAATGTTCCAGTACCGGAGTTACAAGCTCTTTTAAAGAGTTATTTTCCAGCTAGTATTCCGCATGTCATCGATAAATATACTAGTGGAATTGTGACGACAGTTATCATGTGGGGATTTGTAATTATCTACTCAATCTTTTTGAGTTATGTATTTAAAACTTTTTTGAAAAAAAGACATTAGAGGCTTTGAATTAGTTTTCAAAGTCTTTTGTTTTACTTATAAAACTTATAAATAATCGCATTTTTACTTGGTGATATCAACATTTTGTGTTATACTTTAAGTACATCAAGTGGGAGAAACCCACTTTTTATATTGAGGAGGGATCATGAAAGAAATTATAGAAGATTTAGTAGGTAATAAACTAGATGATTTGGGAATATTTATAGATAGTGTTACTTATGAGAAGGAAGAAGGACAAAACTTTTTACGAATTGCTCTTGATTCTAGTGATGCCACTCGTTATATCAAGTTAGATGAAGTAGTTATGGCTACGAGAATAATCAATAAAATAATCGATAAAAATGATGAGAAAATAGGAATTGAAGAGGAATACATATTAGATGTTTATGCTAAAGAAAAAGGAGATGTAGAAAATGAACAGTAAAGAATTTATCAAAGCTGTTGATGCGATTGTTGAAGAAAAAGGAATTGATCGAGAGGTAGTCTTTGAAGCGATGGAATTAGCTTTAGCTAGTGCCTATAAAAAGAATTTTGATTCATTGACTAACTCAAAAATTGTAATTGATAGAAAAACGGGAGATATTAAGGTTTATTCTTATCTTACAGTTGTGCCTGATGAAAAAGAGGAAGAAGATGAAGATGGTATTGATCTAGATTACGAAATAAGTTTGAGTGAAGCTAGAAAGATCGATAAAACGTTAAATGTTGGTGATACGATCGATACAGAAGTTACCCCTAAAGATTTCGGTCGTGTTGCAGCATCGACTGCTAAACAAGTAATTATTCAAAAGATTAGAGAAGCTGAGAGAAATTCCATCATGGGTGAATACGGTGATAAACAAGATGAGATGTTAATCGGTACTGTTGAATTGGAAGACGTCGATAATTATTTTGTCAATTTAGGAAGAAGTAATGGCGTATTACCTAAGAGAGAATGTATCCCAGGTGAAAAAATTGAAATGGGTAAACCATTAAAAGTATATGTGAGGAAAGTTGATAACAGTGGTAAAGGATTGTTCATCTTACTATCTAGAAATCATTACGGATTTTTAAAACGTCTATTCGAAAGTGAAATTCCTGAGTTATCAGATGGTAGTGTTCTAATTTATAGCGTTGCTCGTGATCCTGGAAATAGAAGTAAAGTAGCTGTATACTCTGAACGAAGTAATATCGATCCAATCGGTGCTTGTATCGGTGAAAGAGGAAACCGAATCAATCGCATTATCGAAGAAGTAAATGGTGAAAAAATTGATATCGTTAAATACGATAGTGAACCAGAAGTATTTATTGCGAATGCCTTAGCACCAGCTAAGAATCTACACGTAATTATTACTGATGAGAAAAAACAGGAATGTATCGTGGTCGCAGATGATGACAATTTCTCACTTGCCATTGGTAAAAAAGGACAGAATGCCCGTCTTGCCAGTCGCCTAACACATTATAAAATAGATATTAAAACCAAAGCTCAAGCCAGTGAAATGGGAATTAATTTTAAAGATTAGGAGTATTTATGAAAACTAAGAAGATACCATTTAGAACTTGTATTGTAACTCGTGAAAAGTTACCTAAACAAGAACTGATAAGAATTGTAAGAACACCTGATGGAAAAGTAGAAATCGACGAAACTGGTAAAGCTAACGGTCGAGGTTGTTATATAAAAAAAGATTTAAGTGTTCTAACTGAACTTAAGAAGAAAAACATTTTAAGTAGACAATTAGAAGTGTCAGTACCGGATGATATCTATGAAGAATTAGAAAAAATGATAAATGGTTAGGAGAAGTTGTTATGGATGATAGAATTTCATGGGATGAATACTTTATGAACATTTGTGAAGATGTTACTCTTCGTTCTACTTGTAGAAGACAAGTGGGAGCTGTTATAACAGTTGATAATCAAATTGTATCGACTGGGTACAATGGTTCACCTAAAGGATTGAAGCATTGTAGTGAATTAGGTGGATGTATGCGTGAGCTTAAAAATATTCCTAGTGGAACGCATCAAGAGATTTGTCGAGCTGTCCATGCTGAACAAAACGCCATCATTCAAGCAGCAGTCAGAGGAGTTTCAATTAAAGGTGGGACATTGTATGTCAATACTTTTCCTTGTTCTATCTGTGCTAGGATGATTATCAATGCTGAACTTAAAAGAATAGTATATCTAGGTGATTATCAAGATAAATTATCTAAAGAAATGTTAAAGGAGAGTAAAATAGAAGTAGTCCCTTATAAAAAATTAGTAAAACAAAAATAGAGAAAAGGTAGGTGGTCATAATGATGAGTATTTTAGAATATTCTGAAGACGTAAATAAAAGTTTAGAAGAGATATATGAGCTGTTAAAAAAGTTAGATATTAAATATGATGATGAAAATACGATGTTGACGGAAGATGATATCATTCTTTTGGATAATGAAATTCAGGATAGTGAAGATTATGTCGTCGATGAAGTCTTGGAAGAGAAAGTTGAGAAATTAATTGAAGATGAGAATATCGATTTAGATGTTCCAGTCAACAAGAAACAAAAACTAAAATCAAAGTCTGAGCGCATTGAAAGTAGTAAAACGAGCTATCAAAAAGAGCGTAAAAAGATCTATAAACATCGTGAAAAATTGATGTCTAATGAAGAAGAGGTAAAAGAAAATGTCGTTTTGTATAAAGAGAATATGACAGTATCTGAATTAGCTAATGCCCTAGATGTCAATCCGACTGAGATTATTAAAAAACTTATGAAATTGGGAATGATGGCTAATCTAAATTTTGCTCTAAGTTATGATGTCGCTGAATTGATCGTAGTTGATTATAATAAAGAATTGAAAAAAGAAGAAGAAGCTGATATCAGTAATTTTGAACACTTGGAGATAAAAGATAAAGAAGAAGATTTGTCTCCTCGTCCACCGGTTGTAACCATTATGGGACATGTCGATCACGGAAAGACAAGTTTGCTTGATGCGATTCGTCAAACTGATGTCGTAAGTGGTGAAGCGGGAGGAATTACTCAGGCAATTGGAGCTTATCAAGTAGAGTACAATGGTAAAAAAATTACCTTTATCGATACTCCAGGTCATGAGGCATTTACAGAGATGCGTGCTCGTGGTGCCAGTGTAACTGATATCGTTATCATTATTATTGCTGCTGATGATGGGGTAATGCCACAGACTAAAGAGGCTATCGATCATGCTAGGGCAGCTGGGGTTCCAATTATTGTTGCTGTCAATAAAATAGATAAACCAAATGCTAACGTTGAAAAGATTTTAACTGAGATGACAGAATATGGTTTAACTCCTGAAGAATGGGGTGGCGATACTCTAGTAAATCGCATTTCGGCTAAAACGCATGAAGGAATTGCTGAACTTTTGGAAAATATTCTCCTTCTTAGTGAAATGGCAGAACTTAAAGCTAATCCAGCTCGTTATGCGATGGGAACAGTAATTGAAGCTCGTCTAGATAAAAATATAGGGGTAGTTGCAACTTTACTAGTTCAAAACGGAACATTGCGTTTAGGAGATCCAGTTGTCGTTGGAACTTCTTGTGGTAAAGTTAGAACTTTAAAAGATGATCGCGGTATGAATGTCATCGAAGCAGTGCCAGCAACTCCGGTAGAAATAACTGGTCTAAACGAAGTTCCTCAAGCAGGAGATCGCTTTATGGCTTTTGAAACTGAAAAACAAGCTCGTAGTGTTGCTGAACAACGTAAGATTAGGGCTAAAGAAAAAGATACTAATCGTAGTGGTATGACACTAGAGGATTTGTTCGGAGCTATTAAAGATGGTGCTAAAGAAATAAATGTCATTTTAAAAACTGATGTCAATGGTAGCCTAGAAGCTATTAAACAGAGTCTATCAAAGATTGAAATAGAGGATGTGAAAGTTAACGTTATCCGTGGTGGCGTAGGAACGAT
>CANRCI010000042.1 GCA_947629075.1 uncultured Bacilli bacterium
GTTGTAAATGTAAAATATATATACCAGGCAACAGCTCACCAAAGCAAATAGTAAAGTATAAAGAAGATAAGATTTAATTTTATCGTAAAAATGTTTTCTTTTCATAATCATCACCCACATTAAATTTTTCTTTTTTCTAAATAAACAACTCCACCAAAAATAGCTATTCCTATCAAACTACATAACATTCCTAACTTTAAATATCGTGTCTTGTAGATCAGTTCAATCTCATGTTCTCCCCTATCTAAATAAATACCTAAAAAGTAGTTATTAGATATGAAAGCATCAGTTCTCTTCCCATCGACAAGAATTTCCCATCCTTTAGAATAAGCCGTACTAAGTTGGAGAACTCCACTGTTTTTTAAATTAACTTTAGCTTTCATTCCATTATCTCTAACTTCACTAACTTCAAAATTAGCTTGGTTTAACTTAGTGATATCACTTTCATATCCATCAAAATTAACTAATAATATCTCAAGTCCATCATAAGTATAATTTCCTAACTTAGAAAATTCAATTTTAATCTCTTCATCATCAATATTTTCGAAATAACCTAAACTAATTAAGTAATCATCAGTGTTATAAGAGTAAGCTGAACCCAACTTATCATTATATTTTTTTGTCCTAGCTACATCTCTAAAATTACTGGTCACGGCATAACCATAATTTTTAGTATAAAACCAAGAGTGCCTAACAGAAGTCACGTAGTTAGGATTAATGTCGGTTAGTTCATCATAGTCAAAAGGTTCATACTTCAAGTTTTTAATATTTACATATAATTCACCATTTTTATTTTTACCGTTGACATTAATCGTAACAGCATTCTTATTTATATTAGATACAGTAAATGTACCCCCCCCACTACGCATTTTTTCATCTTCTACTCTGTAATCGATATTTTCTATTTCCTTACTAATTTCTTTTTTAATATCCATCTTTTTAACATAATCATTATCGATATCTTTACTGTCTAGACTGACTGTCTTAAGTAGTGATGTCTCTTTTTCTAGTGGTGTTAATTTATCATAAGTTGCGTTATCTATATAGTAATCATAAAAAGTACCGAAACCAACTGAATAATTGTTTTTATAAGTAACAGTTTCATCGACATTACTATATTTTTCGTAACCATAAGGTACTGAATCATAAGGAGTTATAAAATATTTATTACCGAGTAAAGTATTTATTTTAGTTCTATTATTAAATTCTCCTAATTCCACGTTAGTTAAAAACTCAGCATTACCAAGATCAAATGATAACTTTGAAAGTTTATCAGGAACTATCGAATAGAAATAATTAATGGAATGATATCCTAACATCATCGATGCATTATTGGCATATAATACTCCATAATTACCATCTGTAACATCTTTTGAAATTCTGAAGAAATCTTTATCGTCCTCTTTTATTTTGGTTATCGCATCACTGAAATGAGGAATCTTACCATTATTAGTTTCATAATAATTTAAAACTTCACCACTATTCATAAATTGACTATTATAGTCGTACCCTTTAGTAGTATATAGATAATATACTGAAAAACATAGACTAAGTACTAAAAACGAATTAAAAACCAAGCGATAGACATTAAATCTTTTAGAAAGTTTATTGAGATCATCTTTAAAACTAATGATGATGATAAATCCTAAAAGGCAAGCAAAATTAAAGGTTGCAACAGCTGGTAAATTGATATCGAACAACACTATTAAACTTAGATAGATAAACAACACTAAAACTATATTTTTCATATCTTTTTTACTAAATTTAAATTTATCATCAAAAATATCACTCGCTAAATAACTAAGGATGAATGGAATGACAAAAACAAAACGATTAGTTGGATAGGCAAACCCAGAAAAAATGCTCCCTACTTGGGATATCAATAATGGTATCATTAAAATTAACATAAACCAGATATAATTTTTATATTTTTTATATCGCGATATGATAAGTGGTATAACTAGTAGAGCTAAAGCATTAACACCAACTGATCTCGAAAGGGTTAACGGATGAGTAAGTAAAGATTTGAAATAAGAAATAGTATAAGGATAAATCGTTATCCCACCACTTCTATTTGATCCTAAAAATTGTAATATGGTTGGAATTAAGATAAAAGAACATAACGATAGTCCGATTAGGGCATAAAATAATACTTTTAAATATTCTGAAACAATATGCTTAAATCTTTTGTCATCGTTCTTATACTTTTGAAAAATCAAAATACTTCCGTATACAGCAATACATAGACTACTGATATATCCAAAATAAAAACTAGTAATAAAGAAACTCAAGAAAACACTGATGATAAATAATATTTTCTTATCCTCATTAATTATCTTTTCAATTCCTATCATCATAATTGGAAATATAGCTAAAGCATTACAGAAGTACGGATGTATTATCCCAGAAGTCAAAGAATAAGCAGAAAAAGTATAGATAAGAGCTCCGATAACTGCAGCATTATTACCTAACTTTTTATATTTGGCATAGAGAATAAACGAAATTCCGATGAAATAGTAACGCATCATAACGACTAATGCATAGACCATCTCCATATCAGCCTTTTTAAAGAAGATAGAAATATAAGAAAAAAGATCACCCAAAATATAGTAATCAAAATTAGCGAACAAATCTATTCCTAATCCGATATTCCAAGTAAATGTATTGAATTTTCCCGTCTTAAAAAAGTTAATTAAAACGTCGCGATAAACATTTAGAGTCATAAAATGTTGTTTAATGGCATCTCCATAGTGAATAAATGACTTATCATGGCGATATAAAATAATAGTAATTAAACCAAAAATAACAGCAAAACAAACGCTGTAAAAAATATAAGCTTTTTTACTGGTAAAAAACTTTTTAACTCTGTCTAACACATCAATCTATCCTTTCTATACATCTATAATCTAATCATACTGATGTTATTTTGTCAAACGTTCAAACATGATAATTAGTACTATTTTTACCAGTAAAAAAGAGATTAACTTATTTGTTAAATCTCTCCATTTGTTTCATCATTTGATTAATTTGTTTTTGAGAAGGTTTTCTTCCCATTTGTAACATTAATGTTTTAATCATCTCTTCATTTATAGGTGGATTTTTCTTTAAATACCCCATCATATACTTACGACAGGCAAAAAAACCTATTACAAGTCCTATTAAAATACCAACAACTAAAAGTATGATATCTTGAAGCATCTCATCATCTCCTCACTAAACATTTTACTAAAAATTCAACTATTATACAAGTGTTTTAAGTTTAGTAAGGAAAAAATAATCACTATTTAAAAAATCACAAGCAAACAAATTAGGATTTTCACTTTCCAATATCCTAAAAAATTCTGTATAACTTTTGTTGCTGTTCAAAAGAATATGGGTATGTTTCACTTTTAAAATACTGACATCATCCTTATATAAATCATTGATAATATGCTCACCATCTTTTTTACTATAAATCATCTTATTGTGAAGCATAACAAAAATATCACGATCTATTTTTTCCTTGTCGATGGGAAGAGCTATTTGATTAAACAAATTATAACCATATGTAAGATCATTGTCACGCATGTGATACATGTGATTCAATATTCCATATAACGTACTAGGATAATCTCGATATAATTTAACAAATTCATCTTTGATATTAAAAATATAATATATTCTCATAACCATCACCAAAATAATCATATCGAAACCAATATAAAAAATATGTCGAAAAAAAGAGTTAGTTAAGTAACTCTTCTATCTTTTTAGTAATTTTACTATCCGTCAACCCAAAATGTTCGAATATGTCGTTCTTATTTCCGCTATATCCAAACTCATCTACGGTAAAGAGATGATCATGATCTTTGACGTATTTATACCACGAATAACTAGATGATGCTTCGATGACAAATGTTTCGACATCTTTAGGTAAAATTTCTTCTTGATATTTTTCTGTTTCTCGTTCGAATACTTCAATACTAGGCATACTTATTAGACGAATGCCATAACCCTTTTCGCGAAGATTTTTGGTAACTTTACGAGCAAGTTCTACTTCTTCGCCAGTGGCGATAATTATAGCCTCTAATTTTTTAGGTTCTTCTCCTAAAATGTATGCTCCATGTTCCGTATTACTGATACTAGTATCCTCACCTATTTCCACTTTATTGCGTCCTAAGATAAGAGCGCTAGGACGACGCGTTTCGAATATGTGACGATAACATCCAATTACTTCATTGGCATCAGCGGGACGATAAACATCTAAATTAGGGGTAGAACGCAACGCTACAATTTGTTCTACTGGTTGATGGGTTGGTCCATCTTCGCCAACACTTATACTATCGTGAGTTAATATATAGATAACTGGTAAATTCATAAGGGCACTCATACGAATAGCGGGTTTTAAATAGTCGCTGAAGGCTAAGAATGTTGAAGCAAACGGAGTAAATCCGACTAGCGCTAATCCACTAGCAATAGCTCCCATAGCGTGTTCTCTGATACCAAAGTTAATATTTCTGCCACTAGGTACTGACGAAGAAAAGTCGACACTACTATTTATTTTGGCAAAAGTTGAAGCACTAACGTCCGCGGTACCGCCGATAACAAATGGATATTTTTTAGCTATTTCATTTAAAACTTTACCACTACTTACTCTAGTCGCTTCTCTACCATCTTCTGGAATATCGTAAAGGATTTCTTTTACCTTAATCGCTTTACGACTGTTTATATAATAATTTAATTCTCGTTTCTTCGTTTTATCGAGTTTTTCGACTTCTTCGTTCCAGTTATCGATCAATTTCTTATTTCTTTCTAAAATATTATTTCTAAAAATTGTAAGTGCTTCATTACTTACTGAGAATGGTGCTTCACGCAAATTAAGTTTTTCCTTAACTGCAAGTAAATCTTCTTTATCTAGTGGTGCACCGTGAACAAGGGATGAACCTTGATTTTTTGAATATCTACCGATAATTGTTTTAACTTCGATTATTGTTGGTTTATCTTGAGCTTTAGCTTTAATAATCGCATCATTTAAACTATCTAAATTTTCACCATCCTCTACTAAGAGATAGTTCCAATTCATCGCTTCGAAACGCATTTTAATATTTTCGTTAAAAGAAATGTTTAGTGCTCCATCCAAAGTAACATTATTAGAATCGTATAAAACGATTAATTTACCTAATCCTAACTTACCTGCCAGCGAGCAAGCTTCATAAGTAACACCTTCCATGAGACAACCGTCTCCGCATAACACATAGGTATTAAAATTAATTATATTAGAACCAAAATGTTCTCTTAAATATTTTTCACCAAGGGCAATTCCCACCGCTGTTGAAATTCCTTGACCAAGAGGTCCAGTGGACATATCAACGCCCGGTGTAACTTCATACTCGGGATGTCCTGGAAAAATAGAACCGAATTTTCTAAAATCTTTTAAATCATCTAACTCGATATTAAACCCAGCCATATAAAGACAGGAATAAAGTAAACTAGAACCATGCCCCGATGACATTATAAAACGGTCACGATTAATCCATTTATCATTTTCTGGATCAAATTTTAGATGATTACCGTAGACGCTCGCAATTATGGGTGCTGCCCCTAAAGCAATACCAGGATGCCCACTTTTAGCGCTATCAATCATGTCTATTGCAATTCCGCGCATATTGTCGACTATCTTTTTATCGACATTATTAACTGTTTTACTAAAACTCAACAAAACAAACCAACTCCTACTATCGATTATAGCATATAAAAATTTATTAATCTATTAAACTGTCAAGTATTTGACTAATTCCATCGGCATCATTACTAGGGCAAATGACATCAGCTTTTTCCTTAGCTTCTGGTTTACCATTTTCTGGCACAACACTCATCCCAGTAACATCAAACATACTGATATCACTGATATTATCTCCAAAAGAGATACTCTCGTCACGAGAAAGTTTTAAATAGTTAAGTAAAAATTTAATGGCGTTTCCTTTAGAAGTTCCTAAACTACAAATATCGAAAAAATAACCAACTTTACTGTTTTCATTTTTTCGTTGAGCTGCTCGTGAATAATATGTAATAGTTAACCCTTTAGTATTTAAAACGAATTCTTGAACTCTTTTGAACTCATCATATTCTTTAGAACCCACTATTATTTGATAGACAACTATATCACTTAAAAATTTAACATCACTAATTACGCTAGCTTTTTCAACAAAATTATCAATGGCATGACGATTAGTATATCGACCATTAGAGGTATTTAAAATTATTTGAACGTCACTATCTTTAATAAAATTCCAAAATGATTCTATAGCTTCATAGTTAATCGGATTTTCAAATAGAGCTTCATCATTTTTACAATCATATATTAAAGCCCCAGTATTGGAAATAGCATAATTAGAAAGGCCACATTCTTTCATCTTCTCTACTACATCACTATGACATCTACCCGATGTTAAAACGATATCACCACCGTGATTCAAATAATTTTTAATACTTTTTTTAGTTGTTTCAGTCGTTATTCCATCACTATTATTTAAAGTACCATCAATATCGATAAAAGCTATTTTTCTTTTCATAATCTCTCCTTTATATAGTTAAAAACAAATAGATAAATTACTTATCTACTTGTTTTACATCCATTAAATAATAATTTCCATTTTCTTTTTTAAATTCAAAAACATAACTATTACTAGACGGAAAATAATCGTCTTGAGTCGCTGCTTTATCATTAGTAATCAACTGTTTAAAATCAGGATCTTTGTAAGCTCCATTTTTATTGATAAACACTACTTTCTGTGTGATTTTTACAACGTCGTCAGTAGTAGTTATATCTTCTTTTTTAGTATCGATACTGTATTTAAAAATAGGATTATTTGTGACACAATCACCAGTATAATTGCCATCTTTATAAATCATACTGTAATCACCTAATATTTCACCAGTATCACTGAAGTATACTTGGTAGTAATTAGGATAATTATCTAGAGGTACTTTAAACATTTTGGCTGCAACCTCATCGATTTCTTCTTTACTAATAGTTAATCTACTACAGCTAGTTGCCTTTTTTTCATTCAATAAATCGCGCATTGCTTTAGAACGCGATAACAATATCAACTTTATATCAGAGCTTAAATTATCGATATTTTCACCTTTATATAATGGTAAAATATTAGTACTTAAATACGTCGAATAATCGAAATCAACAACTTTATATAAATCATTATCCAAATCATTTTTCTCTATTTGTGCAGATTTATCAGTATCTTCTTCAATATTATTATCTTTTTTATCAGATGATTCTTTATCAGTAGTAGCAACTTTACTAGGTTTAGGACTAGAGAAAACAAACATCAACATTCCAAACATAATGAAAATAATTAGAAACAATAGTAGCAATAACTGTTGACGAATTTTAACTATTTCTTCTTTAGTAAGTTCTTTTTTCTTCTCTTCTGGTTTTTTCTCAAAACTATTGTCTAACTGACCATCATTAAAGTTATCAATATCATTAAAATCATCTAATTTTTTCATAAGCCCCTCCTTATTATAGTTTAATTATATCATTGGTTTAAAAACATTACTAGAATATTTTAGTTCTCAAAATTCTTTCGGTGTTTTTAAAATTCAATTTAGCAACTTCTTCTAACTTTTCTTTTCCGTATTTCTCAACCAATTCTTGTCCAATAATATCTACTTGTGCTCCTGCTCCCTTTGGAAGAGGAAGATGGATATTATCACACATCTTATCAAATTCTTTTAGAAAGATATAACGACTAATTATTGAAGCAGCTGCTACTGCCAAGTTCTTGTCTTCGGCTTTTGTCATAAAAGTAATACCGCGTTGGATATTAGGACTTTCAGAAATATACTCGTAATATCTTCTTTCCCTAGCAAATTCATCTACTATAATGTAGTCATAAGTAATATCTTCTTCATGAGTCATCTGCCATAAAACTTTATTATGTAAAATGGCTTTCAATTTATTTATATTATAACCGCCACCATAATGTTGGTTGTATTCAGAATTAGTTAAGATAACACTTTTATATTTAATCTTTTTTACTAATTCAGGCGCTATTTTCTTTATCTTTTCATCATCTAATTTTTTAGAATCTCTAATGCCTAATTCTTCTAAAAACTTAATGTCTTCTTTTCTAACATAAGCACTGGATACAACAATTGGTCCAAAATAATCACCAGTTCCTACTTCATCACTACCAATTGATGTACAATTATAATACTTTTTATCTTTCTTTTCTCGTTCTTCTTTAGTAACTCCCTCAGCGTCTTGTCCATCCATCTCACGCCACATCGTCGCATCGACATCAGCACTAACGCCTTGAAACATTACCTTTCCAGATTCATACATAGTAATTACAGTATCGTTATCCTCAGCTTGAAAAACGACATAAGGAATAACTTTATCTCTTCTTTTATCTTTGTAATACTCAATCATTTTTTCTCTGGTTTCATTGCTTACTCTAATTACAACGTTCATAAATCCACCTCTAGATTATTATATCAAATATTGGTTTAATATAATAGATAAAAATATTAAAGTAAACATATTATTTACTAAAGAAAAATATAAAAAAATCAAAATTACTATTGAAATGGCATTTTAAATATGTTATTATTAAAAGGCAATGGACCCTTAGCTCAGTTGGTTAGAGCATTCGGCTCATAACCGAACGGTCGAAGGTTCGAGTCCTTCAGGGTCCACCATTTTATATTATGCGGGTATGGCGGAATTGGCAGACGCACTAGACTTAGGATCTAGCGCCTTAGGCATGCAGGTTCAACTCCTGTTACCCGCACCACTATGATAGAAAACTCGTAAAAAGCGAGTAAAAATAGATAGCGACTTGTAAAAAAGTCGTTTTTATGTTATTATGTATGTGTTAAGGGAATTTGCATAAAATAAAAAGGGAATACTTAGCATCGCAAAGTTGAGTACTCACCAATAGGTTCGCACTTAATCTTGTTAGATTGAGTGCATTTTCTTTTTAAAATTCATTATCATTTAAATAATAGAATAATAAGTAGAAGGATGATAATGATTAATGCAAAGATTAGAAAATCTTTCTTAGTCATTTCATCACCTCCTTTCGGAGGTAAGCACTCACCTGTTAAATATTCCTACAAAAATTATATCAAACATTTGTTTTTATACAATAAAATTTGATACTAAATTTACGACACTTTAATAAATATTGCACATATAAAAACTACTCTCAAGATTAAAATGAAAGTAGTTTTTTTGACTTATACATTATAAATTAATATATAAGTATAGACTAAACCTTGTAATGTGTTACTTCACCACTATAAGTTTTGTTATCTAAATTATAAATATCAATTTTGAAAACTATTTTAGATATTTATTATATCATATCAATTATCAAATTTTTTTATGGGGCATTTAACTTTAAATTCTTGAAATGCTATTGCATTACAACTCGCTTATGCTATAATAGTCAACATCGTTAAGAGGTGTTTGTTCTATGGAAGAGTATAATCTAGAAATATTAAATGCATATATAATCGATACTTTACAAGATAAAGAAATGTTAGAGTGTTACAAATCAATAACGATGCCATTAACTTATAACAGTCCCAATTTACAAGAACTAACTAAAGATTGCTTAAGTATGAACATTGATAAAGCAATTCATGATAATAAAATTCGTCATCGCGATGCAATGATAAATAAATGGGAATACAACCTGTCGACTATTATCAAAATTGATAATGATAAAGACTTCATGATAAATGCCTTTGATACATATTTAAAAGATAATAAAATCGAAAAAGAACTTTTATTAATTCTGAAAGAAAAATTGATAAATTTAGAGAAAAAAGAAGATTTACGAGTTTGGACTTTACTATTTCTAGCCAATAGCAAATTGATTGGAAATAGAAGTTACGAACTTAGAAAAGCTCATGCCATATATAGTGATACCAACTTTTTTGATATCAATTACATTACTAGTTATACTCCAGCTGATGCGATGATAAATAGTATTAATTATTTAAAAGGTAATGACAATATCGCTAAAGTTTATCAAAAACAAAAAAAATAACACGTTAGTTATTTTTTTTATTCCATTTTAGTTCCACATTCTTGACAGAAATTACCAGTTACTACAGCCTTACAATTAGGGCAAATCTTCGCTTTCATCACTGGTGTCCCACATTCTAAGCAAAATTTACCAGTAACTAATGAGCCACATTGACTACAGGGTACCCCTACTTGCGTTGGCTCTTTTTCTGATTCGTTAAAATCTGCAACTTCTCTATTTTCTTCCATAAAACCTCCCTAAAATTAAAGTACTTCGTATGGAGAAGACGAACTTCCCGTCTTACCAGTTGTATTAATTGTAATATTTTTAAAATGAATCACTGGTCTAATGGCTACACTAGGAGAAGTAACTAACTCCTGTGAAAGACCACTCGTTGAAAATACCCAAACTTTTCTATTAGCGTTTGCTGCCAAGTGATTTATCGTCCACGTCTTACGACTAGACACTAGATAATTACTGTTAATACAAGCGGAAAAATTAGTAGTAGTACTATCCAATTTACAATTAGCATCACCACTGGCACGAAGAACATCTGACAAATTTAGAAGACCGACATTGGCAGTAGTAGTCGACAAATTTTCACGCTCTAGGATTCCTCCGCTTCCACTGTAAGATGTAGAAGTATAAACGGCATCGACACCCCAATCTTTACTAGCTGCGATCGAGTCGTAGTTATTGCTACTGACAAAAGTTCTAGTTAAATAATTTAAAACAGAGCTATTTTCATAATAATTTTTAAAGCTAACAGCTGTCGAATAACTAGCAGTGGCATCCCATACTAATTTATTGTCACCATTGACATCGGGGAAGATCACTTTAACTGTCGCAATTTCATTGTTGTAATTTATGGAAACGATACGCCCAGTTTTACCTCCGACTTTTAAATAGTTGTTGGGATTAGCACCATAAAAGTAATAAACTCTATCATTACCAATAGTAACTTCCTTTATCGGTGCCCCACTTTCTTTAAGATTATTCAAAAAATA
>CANRCI010000043.1 GCA_947629075.1 uncultured Bacilli bacterium
CGATATAGGACTCGAACCTATGACCCCCTGCTTGTAAGGCAGGTGCTCTAACCAACTGAGCTAATCGCCCACAAATATCCGATTTGTCGCGTTGACAATATAAAATATATCATCTAATACCTTTATTGTCAACAAAAAATCGTTTTTTTTTAACTTTTTGAATCGGTTTCATTGAGTTTATCTTCTATCCATCCATCCAAATGTTTTTTTAGTCCACTAAATCCCGATTTAGTTTCTTCAATTTTTATTCTTGGCTTTTTACTATTACGATAATTAATATCTTTTATACTAAGTTTTAGATGAAAATTTTTATCATCTTTTTCCACTATTTTAACCTTAATTGTTTCACCAATATTGACATAATCATTAATATCTCTAACAAATTTATTAGATATTTCAGAAATATGAATTAACCCACTATAATACTCATCCAAATTGACAAAAATACCATAATCAGTAATACCAGTTACACAGCCAGTTACTATTTTTCCTTTCTCGTATTTAGTCATATCTACACCTTCTTGGTGTATTATAACACATTTAATTATTTATTAGCAATATTCTTTACTATTTAGATCTCAAGTAGTATACTATTTTCAGGTGATTTTATGGAAACAGAAGAAAAGATTAAAGAAGTCATAGAACGCATTCGCCCATATTTAATAAACGATGGTGGTAATCTTGAATATGTGAGTTTTGAAGATGGTATCGTTTATATAAAATTACTCGGAGCATGTGCTGGATGTTCAATGATTGATGTAACTTTGAAAGATGGAATTGAAGCTATGCTCATCGAAGAAATACCAGAAGTTTTAGGAGTAGTTAGAGTTGACTAACTACTCTTTTTTTATCTCTAAAATATCTATTAATCTTAACAAATTGTTTTCATAAACTCTAATTTTAGGAATAAATCTTTTAATACTCTCTAAATCATCTATATTATTGTCTAAATAATCATAAAAATACGTAGGAAAGATAACTCTAGCTAAAATTAATTTTTTATCCTCTTCTCTAAACTCAATCTTTTTTAATTTATCAAACATACTGTCAACATTGTCAAAATTCAGCATTACATCTTTAATATATTCACTGATATCACGAGTATAGTGATCGTTTACTAAATTGTCTAAACTGTAAAAATCGTATAAATCTTCATCTTCTTTTACTCTGATGCGACTTAAACTAGAACTACTCCTTCGCATATTTTTTAAAAGATTGATCGCTATTTCTGATAAACCAATATAATAATTAATAATTCCCAATATATCTTTATCATTAATAATTCTCTGTCTAAAAGTAAACTCCAACTGATCTACTTTATTAATCCAAAGTAAACGCCAAGAAGTATTAGTTTTGATAAATGGAACATTGAAATATTCACTTTCAACTATATCTTGAAAATCAACTTTTCTGTTTTCATTAATATTTATAAGATAAAGAATATATAACTTATTATCGATCAAAGAACAAACTTCACCATTTTTATTTAAGACAATAGAATGAAACTTACTATTTCTAAATTTTAAAAACTCACTCAATTTATATATATCATTAAAATCCAAATAACTACTATATTCTTTTAATATATATTTATTATTTCCATGATAAAAATAATATCTACCATTGATATTTCTAAGATTATCAATATTAAAATTGTAATAGTAATTTATTGCATTTATCATTAATAAATTATATGTGACAAAACTAAAAAAGAGTTCATTTTTTGAACTCTTTTAATTATTTAGATTTTGGTTTATCATCTGTTTTTGAATTATCAGATTCATATCCAAGGTCATCAGCTAATTGACTGACACCTTTCATTACTTCAATATATTGATTATATTCTTCAGATGATAGATTATTTGGATGATTTACTAGAAAATCAAGTTTATCTAATAAATCTTTAGTAACTGGTTTTGATTTCCCAAATGGTCCAACCATTTCATGTGGCTCATAATCAGAATGTCCTAATCCTGTGAAATCTTGTTGACTAGAAATTTTACTACGTGGTCCGAATGGTCCAATATCAGCCTGGATGGCATCGTAAACTGGATTTTCTTCCACTACTGCATCATCATTTTCCACTTTTGGAGCAACAACTTCTTCAGTTTGTAAATCTTCACTATTTTCTAATTCACTAACCTCATCGACTGGTGGTGTAATAGGAGCTTCCATTTTTGGTTTCTCCACATCTTCTGTTTCATTTACAACTGGAGTTTCAACATCATTGTTCATAGTTACTTCTGGGTTAAGATATTCATTGATATGTTCTTCAGAAACTACGGCATTATCATCGAATAATGTCTTACCATGAGCAGTTGCTCTAGCTTCTTTTGGCTCCCAATTGTATAAATTCTTCATCTCTCCATAAGTAATACCTTGTTTGTATTCATCAGAGTTGACATAATCATTATATTCTTGAGATTCAGGATCCATTCCAGCTACTCTAGCACGTTTAGCAGCATTTTGGATACTGTTTACTCGTCTTTCTCTTCTTTCATCGATTAATACTGATTGATATGCTCTATCTAAAGCATCATTAAGTTTATCAGCATCATATTTTTGTAAGTTAAGTAGTAATTCATAGAATTCTTGTTCAGGCATATCGCGAACAACTTCTTTGTCGAAACCGAATTCACCAAGTGCTCTAGTCCATACATTAAGAAGTGTTCCTCGCAATGTATTTTTAGTACTCTCATGACTCTTTTCAATTATATCTTCATGTGAACGATATAAATCAGCTATAGTTGGTTCAACAACTGGTTGTTCTTCTTCCTTTTGAACTTCTTCTTTAATTTCTTTTTTCTCTTCTTGAACTACTTGTTCATTCTTTTCTATTTTAGAATTGTATTCATTTACTGCATTCTGTAAAATTTCTGTAACATGTGGTAATTTGTTAACATCTTGCAACATTTCAGTAAGTTTAGATAGTTCTAATCTTAAAATACCTTTATTAGAGAATAAACTCTTATCTGTCGTATCCCAATAACTATCAATTGGAAGTCTAGATAATACTTCGATGTCCTTGTCAACTTTAGCAAGAGCAGTTTCCTTATCAGCATCAGTCATATCAGATGATTTAATGTGATTGTACTCTTTTTCAGATACCTCAAACATCTTACTAAGGAATTCTTTATCATTTAAAATTCCTTGTCCATTTTGTTCAATCAAGTCACGATGTTGCTTTCTGTAATCTTCACGTTTATACTTAGCAACTTGGTCTTTTTCAACTTCGTCAATAGTTTTAACTTCTTCATCGATAAGATTAGATAATTTTTCATTGTTCTGAGAAATCATATCATTAATTACTGATTTAACAGTGTCTAATTTTGCAAATCTATCATCATTAACTAATTGATTTAACAAGTTAGATGTTACTTGAGCTTTAGAACGCTCACTAGCATCTAAAACCGATTTAAGTTCAGGTGTATGATTTAATTTAATAGTAATAAATCTCTTCAATCCATCAATAACGGTCTTCTTTTCTTCTTCAACATCGATATTAGCATTGGCAAAAGTCTCTGGTTCATTAACCAAACGATTATAATAATCATCAGAAGTATTGAATATTTCCACTAATAAATTATCGTCATTAGAATCATCATATTTGTCAATTATTGGAGCCATTAATGAAGTATATCTCATTACTTTATTTTCATCTTTAATCTGTTCTTCTTTTTTATTTTCAAGATTATACTTTTCAGTTACATAATCCCTAACAGACTTTAAATCTGCTAATTGATTAGATTCACTTAAAGTAACGGCAACTTGTTTTCTAATTTCGCTGTCATTTATTTGTTCATCAGTTGCTTCAGCAATGCCAGATTGGATTGATTTTGTTATTATGTTTTCAATCATTGAATTTAATTGATAATATCCATCAGCTTTTAAATCTTCTGTTATATTTGGATCGTTTATATAATTTTCTAATCTTCTCAAGATTTCAACATCAGACTCATCCATCACCGGTGGTAAAGGTCTAGCCATGACATCATCTTTTTCTTCTTCTAAACTGCATTCTTTTCTAATAATATCTACAACATATTTAGCATCTTTTAACTCATCAGTATTGATTAGTCCTTCAGCAAAAATCTTTTTCGCTTCTGCTAATTCTTCTCCTTCAAGACCAGCAATACGATTATTTAACATTTCATTTAAAATTTCAGATACTGCTTGCTCTGATTGATTGAAAAGATTTTGGTTGAAAATCTTATCCTCTTCAGTATTAGCGTTTTTAATAGCTTCATCTGCTATTGCAAGTCTATCATTTTCAATAACTAATTGTTTCAAATAAGGATCTTCAATTTCAAGCTTTTCTTCAGTGTAATCATTATCTTTGATTAAACCAAGATACCCTTCATCACGATATCTTAATTCATTGGTTATATCTTCATCAGAGAATTTATCTACGGTATTATTATCTGTTTTTTCTTCAGTTTCATCTTTATTTTCAGAAGTTTCAGGCTCTGTTACCTCATTTTCTGGTACTGAATCATCTTCACCTAATAGGCCAGCTGCACCAACGATATTTCTGAAATCTCCATTTTCCAAACTGAACTTCTCTAAAATCTCTTTTCCTTTTTCTGAATCAGTAGCTAAAACAGAATGATTATCTCTATCTCCGATAACTTGATCTAAAGCATCTCTAATAGTTTCCCTAATTTTTTCTTCATCGACCTGTTTCTCTTCGCGTAAAGCTCTCTTATCATCTTTGTTAATAAGTCCTTTACTCAAAACTTTTTCTTTAAAGAAAGCTCCAACTTTATCAAAGAAAGTTAACTTCTCTTTAGTACCAGCTGGAATTTTAATAGCTTTGGGATTACTACTTTGAATATATCTAGCTTGTAAATCCGCCCTAAATACTTGAACACCTAAATCCTGTAATTTCTTAGAAATACGATTAGCTTTATTGACATTCTTTCTAATAGAACCATAATCATCAGCTTCTTTTTCAGCATCAGCTATTTGTTCAGTAAGCTCTCTTAATTGATTATACTTCTTATTATACTTAGCTATCTTTTTCTCTAATTTTCCAGCATAAAATTTCTCATAAGTATAAGCTGTAAGTGCAGCCTTCTTAGGTTTTACATGTTCTGGATTTTGAACTCTATTTGGAGTTTCGGTTTGATTTATTAATTCTTCATCAACCATGCTACCATTAGTATCCTCTCTTATATCATCCATTTCTAGAATCCTCCTTTATAATATCTGTTTAAATAATTATTCGCTTTCTTCTTCGTCATCATTCATTTTAGATAACTCTTTTAGTACGCTTTTGATTCTAGCCCATTCCTCATCAGTTTCAATGCTACCTAAAACAGGGTCTGCTCCTTCTTTTCTAGTAAGAGTTGCAACATAGATAGTAACATTTCCACTTTCATCTGTTTCATTTTTCGTATAAACTATATATTCTTTCTTAGTATCGGTAAATTCAAACGTAAGTAGTACTTCAACTTCATCAATTGAACCATCTTCAAGTACTATAGACATTATCTTCTTTTCATCTGCCATTTCTAATCCTCCCTTTTACCCTATATAATCCATTTTAACATAAAATCAATATAATTCAACATTTATTTCGCTTTTTTAAGTAAAAAATACTTGCAGTCATAGGAACAATATTTTTGAATATATTCTTCCAAATTTTCAATATTATTAATTTTAGTCGTCTTACTATTCTTAGGCTCTCTAAAACCTTTAAGTCTAAGCTTTCCATAAGAATAATCACCAAAGACATAATCGAAATCGTAAAAATAATCGGTAAAAAGATTCTCTACTTCTTCTAAAACAAATGCATCTTTATAATTCTTTTCCAAAGTATAAGCTTTTTGGTCTATCATTACATTCTTCATAAATACCTCTTTTCAATCCACCATTATTTTACTTTTCCACTAGTATCACTATAAATTTCAGGGATTTGTCCTTGGACCATTTCAATTATCAGTGGAACTTCACTAACGCAAGTAATAACTTTACTTCTAAATGGCATAACAATCTCTTCTTTAATCGTTATTTCAACATTTATTGTGAGTAAAACATTGTTAATGCCATAGCGATCGAGTCTCTGCTTCAATTTGGCATCTACTTCTCCCACTAATACTACCTTAATTGGAATTTTAGGTCCTAAATTAACCAATAACGGATTAGAAAACACTATCCCAATTGGTACTGACAATATTATACTATTTTTTTCAGTAAAATCAAGAGAGTTCTTCAACAATTTATTATTCTTAAACAGCTTATTATTCTCACCATTTGATAACCTATTAAACTCCTTAGTAACCTTATCATTTATATCGATAACAATCTCATTAACAACCTTAGTATCAAAATCGATCATTTCTATTTCATCATTACTATTTTTATTGATATGAAACAATTTATCTTTATCTATATCATCCAATATATCTTTTCTAACTGTATCATTTATCATAGTCCTAGACATATTTCTAAGTTCTATCACCAGATAATCAATCATCTTATCTTCAATTATTATCCCTAAATAAATTGCTATGGCAATGACAAAAATAATAACGATTAAATTGGTAATTAAAAATCTCTTTTTCATAGTAAAATATACGTAAAAAAAGAGATATCATTACGCTATCTCTCTAAATAATATTAAGTTTTTTCACAATAAATAAACCGGCTATAACCAAAATTATCAATATAATCGATACCACTAAAATAAGTATCTTTCTGCGAGCGCGGTTCTCTTCTTCTATCTCATCTTTTATTTCAAAATCTTGTTCCGATAAATCCATACTTCTCGTATAGAAAGAGTTAACTATCTTTCCATCTTCATCGACGAAAGTATTGCTATCTTCTTTTTCTTCCTGTTCGATGATATCTTTCATCATACCTTCTTCAATTTTAACATTTAAATCAGCATTAGTGGCCATTAAGTCACTCATCAAATCTTTATCTTCTTCAGTATCTTCATCATCTTTTAATTTATCTTTAATATCTTGGGCAAGTGAATTAGAAGTAATCGTATTGATCAATTCTTCAATTCCTTCTTTTTCTAACTCTTCATTTAATTTTTCTTTTTTATCTATATATTTCTTATTTAGATTAGCTAAAACATTATATTCTTCATTTTGAAGTTTACGTCTACTTTCCAGTTCTGTAACTTCTTCACTACGATTTTGTTTAGCGTTTTCTAAAACAGCATTGATATCATAAATTTTCTCTGAAGTTTTATTTTCTTCTTCACTTTCTTCTTTAGTATTTCGTTCCATCGTTTGATACTCTTCATCTTGTCGATAATCATTTCTTTTTTCAGGAGTAGCATTTATACTAGATAAATCTATTTTATTATTGTCATCAAATTCAATAATATCTTCAAAGCCAATTTTATTATTTATATCATCGTAAAGATATTTATTTTTATCAGCTCTACTTCTAGTTACGACCTCTTTTTCTTCAGTAGTTGAATGTCTTTCACTTCTACTTTTCATAAGGACTCCCTCCTCATTATAATTTTAACATAGATGCCTATCTTTTCAAGGCTATTTTACAAATTACTTGATCTCCTTTACATTTTTTCGGTTTACATAAAATGAGGTTTATTATATAATTTTTATGGAGGTAAATATTATGAAAGTAGTTGTATCAAAAGATAAATGTATTGGATGTGGAGCTTGTCAAGCTATAAATCCTGATGTTTTTGAACTTGGGGACGATGGTTTTGCTCACGCTATCAAAAACGAAGTTGAAGATGATAACGAAGATGTAAAAGATGCTGCTGATAGTTGTCCTACTGGAGCAATCGAAACAGAATAAAATTAATAAAATAGTAAAAACTTCTAGTAATGAACTAGAAGTTTTTTTATTAACTTATTTCTAATAGTGATAACAAGATTTATATCCACAAGCCGATGCATTAGCGCAAGAATTGCGCTCCTGGCAACCAGCATCACTACACTTATTACATTCTTCACAAGCACAAGTTTCAGTCGCTGTTTGAGTAGCTGGTGCACAAGAAGTCGTATTGTTCCATGTCGAACTTGTAGCAAAACTACAATTGGACCCTCCCTTTTGCGCATATCCTTCATATTTTTTGGTTCTAGATTTGCTGAGATGGTCACTACTCTCTTTCCAACTACCAGTGCTTTTAAGAGTTAACCCGCTACCACAATGGGTATCCATACATGAAGTATATTTACCATAGGAAATAGCAGAATAAGTTGTCTCACATAATGAATAAGTAGTTGGAGTAGACCAAACTCGACATCCACATTTTGAGCAACTTCCCTTATATGTTTTACAACTACAAGAATCATTAACGCAACTCGCTGCTCCACAATGTGAGTTTGAACCATATGTACATACCCTTTTTCCACCAGATGTCGATGAGCCACTTGCACTATTTCCTGCTTTGTCAACACAGGTTGCCGTCGCTGTGGAACTACTTCCTCTTCCTAAAGATTTGCTTATCGATGAAGCTCCACTCATTCCATCATTACAACTCAAAGTTGCTGTTACACTACTATAACATGTATTACCATTGTAATCAGTATGACTAGTTCCATAACTGTAGGTCCAGCTTCCGTTGGTTGGTCTTGTTGAATCTACTTTAAAGCTTCCTGTATTACAACTACTAGTATTTCCTGCTTTGTCTTTAGCAAATCCATACCAAGTAACACCCTTTGTATCTCCTTGAGTTTTACTTGTAGCTCCATTGTAGTTAGCTGTCGAACTAGTCGCCATTCCTTTACTAGCTAATTGACTAAGGGCATCACTAACAGTTAACGTTACTGTTACACTTTTTGCTTTGTACCATCCATTACTTCCACTTGTTCCACTCTTCGTTATAGAACATGTCGGTACTGTCGTATCTACTTTGAAACTTCCACTGTTACATTTTCCAATGTTTCCTGCATTATCTTTTACATGTCCATACCAAGTGATTCCTCCAGTGTTTCCTTGACTTCCTGTCGTCTTTCCATTAAACGTATCAGCACTTGATGTATCTAATCCCTTTGATTGGACTCCACTTCGTTCATCCGCTGGATTTAAGGTCAATGTTACTGCTTTTGATTTATACCAACTATTATCTCCACTCGTTCCACTCTTTGTTACTGTACATGTCGGTGCTATCTTATCTACTTTGAAGCTTCCACTGTTACATATTCCTTCATTTCCCGCTTTATCTCTTACATATCCATACCACGTGATTCCACTCGTATCTCCTTGGGTACTACTTCCTACTGAGTTGTAAGTTGTAGTTGTTGTGGATGCGACTAATCCGTAGTCTTGGACTAAACTTCTTTCATCACTTCGGTTTAGTGTTACTGTTACTGCTTTTCCTTTGTACCATCCATTGTCTCCTGCTGTTCCACTTAATGGTACACTACATGTCGGTTTTACTGTATCTCTTTTAACTGTCGTTTTACAACTGTTTATGTTTCCGGCTTTATCGATTACATATCCAGTGTATTCTTGTCCACTCGTATCAGTACTCTGTACTTTACTCTTCGGTTCTCCTACTCCATTACTGTTAAATGAGTAATCTCTTACTCCACTTTCTGTGTAATCTGTTGTTGCTTTTGCGTCTTGTTTTACTGAGTATGATACCGTTACATTACTTCGATACCAGTTCTCTTTATATGTCGTTCCACTTTGTTGTAGGCTACAACTTGGTAACAACTTATCCACATTGTTAATTACGACTGTCGATTTATCACTGATGTTTCCCGCTACATCCTTAATCGTTATTCCTACTGTCCTGTTGGTTGCTACTCGGTAGTAGTTATCTTTGATATAACTTGCTCCTTCAAATGAGAAGTATC
The DNA here is from genome assembly GCA_947629075.1 of uncultured Bacilli bacterium. Lineage (GTDB taxonomy): Bacteria > Bacillota_I > Bacilli_A > RF39 > UBA660 > CANRCI01. Next base: position 9,795 of record CANRCI010000043.1, read on the forward strand.
TATTCGTCGATATACTATCACTTACTATCGGATATATCGTCATCGTTTGATTGCTGTAGAATCCTGCTGTCTTCTTCGTTATTAACTCAATTCGATCGATATCACTCATCACGGCACTCGTTCCTAAGTTTACACTTAGTGAACTATAGACTCCTGCTGTAAATGTATGATATATCAACTTCGTTCCACTCGCTACTGTTCTCGTTGATAAGGTTGTACTTCCACTTTTAACTGTGGTTGTACTTCCACTACTTCCACTCTTTAAGTGAATCTTTACGCCATACACTGTTCCAAACTCTTTGATGATACTATTTAAGTTTACTATGGTTCCAGATACACTGGCGATATCTGGTTTCGGATATACTTGATATCCTAACTCGATATCATCAATTACTGGTTTTCCACTATCTTTCTTTACTTCTAACTTACATGTTCCTTCATTTCCAGCTTGGTCTTTGACATATCCATATACCGTCGTTATTCCATCTGCTAAACTTAGACTTGTCTCATGGTTGTAGTTTGCTTCTTTTTTGGTTCCTATTCCATATGTTGCTACTCCACTTTGGGCATCTGTTCTTCCTGTTAGACTTACTACTACATTTCCTCGGTACCAATTGTCTTCACCACTACTTCCACTAGTGACTGCTAAAGTACATGTCGGTACTGTCTTATCGACGTAGGCTTTGACGTTACATGTTTTACTCTTACCACAACTGTTTGTAATCGTTATTTGTCCTACACCACTACTTGTTGTCTCTTTGAACTCTTTATAAAACACTTCTTGGGTACATCTACTGCTCCCTTTCTTATTACATTTTACTCCCACTGTTACATCTTTATTGGTCCACAACGTATTTTCATACATCGCTTCTCCACAATCTGGTGCTTCTGCTTTACTACAATCTACTCCATCTGTTGCGTCTTTTGCTTCAGCACTGTCACAATATCCCGATTTATAATTTGAACA
>CANRCI010000044.1 GCA_947629075.1 uncultured Bacilli bacterium
CCATTCTTTGGCATATTACACATTTCACCATTCTTCTCAAGACACCTATTCATCATGTTCTCGGCAGCTTCTTTCATAGCTTGTTCGTGTAATGAATACGTCTTATTCCTAGTTTTTGCGATTCTTCCTGATATACTCGGTACTGCGATTGTTATTACTATTCCCAACAATATTATTATTGTTAACAATTCAATTAACGTGAACCCATTTTCACCGATTTTAAGTATCATTTTCTTATTCTTTTTCTTACTCACCGCCATACCTCCATATCCTGTCTATTATAATAACATTTTACTCTTTTTATGTGCCATCTGTCAATTTATTAATAATATAAAAACACAGATATTTCTGTGCTTTTTAATAACAAATATTGATCAAAAAATATTTCTTTTTACCTCTTCTTACTATTACGTATTTACCTTCAATAGCAATATCTTTGCCAATGATTAAATCTAAATCATTACTCTTCTTACCATTAATACTTATCGTATTTCCATTGATAAATTCACGAGCTTCTCTCTTACTACTACAGATATTACTCTCAACTAATAGATCGACAACATTTTTCTCTTCTTTTAAATCGTATACACTAACGCCTTTAAATACTGTTTCAATATCTTTGGCACTAAGCCCTTCTATGTCACCTGAAAACAATACTTTACTAAGTTTCAAAGCTTTTTCATATTCTTCTTGGCCATGTAAATCAGTAATTATTTCACGAGCAAGAGCTTGTTGAGCAATTCGCAATTCTGGCTTTTCTTTCTGTTTTTTTTCAATGTTTTCTATTTCTTCTCTACTCAAGAAAGTATAAACCTTTAAATAAGAAATGACCATATCATCATCAGTATTAATCAAGTATTGATATAATTCGTAAGCTGACGTTTTATTTATATCAAGCCAAAGAGCATTACCCTCACTTTTACCAAATTTATTACCGAACTTATCTAATATTAAAGGCATCGTAAAAGCATAAGCATCTTTACCAGTTTTCTTCTTTATAAGCTCTAGACCCGTCGTAATATTTCCCCATTGATCGGAACCTTCAACCTGCATAATACAGTTTTTATTTTCAAATAGATGTAGGAAATCATTTCCCTGGATCAAAGTGTAAGTAAATTCAGCAAAAGTAATACCCGTCTCTAATCTTCTTTGAATGATATCTTTATTAAGCATGTAATTAACATTTATGTATTTTCCAACATCTCTTAAAAAGTCAGTTATACTTACATCTTTAGTCCAATCGTAATTGTTAACAATTTCCGCTTTACCATCAAAAATTTTATCAACTTGTCTTTTTATTCCTTCAAGATTCTTATTAAGCTCATCTTTAGATATAATTTCTCTTTCCGCTGTCGGTCTAGGGTCACCTATAAGTCCAGTTGCTCCACCGACTAAAAGAATTGGTTTATGTCCTCGCAAAGCAAGACGTTTAGCTGTAATTAATGAAGAGTAATGTCCTAAATGAAGAGAATCAGCAGTTGGATCAGTTCCCCAGTAAAAAGTAATGCTCTCTTCGTTTAATTTTTTCTCTAAATCTTCTCCCGCCTGATCTTTAATCAAACCACGCCACATCAATTCATCATATAATTTCATAATTATCCTCCTAAATAAAAAACCACGTTCTCAAGTCTAAGGACGAAAAACCGTGGTACCACCTTAATTCATAGTTATACTATGCTCTTAAAAGTCTTAACGCAACTAACGAAGAAATTCATAACCTGTAATTCAATAACTAACCTCGATTAGTTTTCACCAACCACTAATTCTCTAAATCCAATTAGCTATCTACTAAAAATTAATCATCATTTCTTAATATAGGGCTATAATAACATATAAAAGTAAAGAAAAGCAAGAAAAACAAATCATCGATGACTTATTTTTCGTACTTTTCTAATTTATTCAATACTTCTTTTACTGCTTTAGTAGCTTGTGTTTTAACTTCTTTAGCAGCATCTTCTAAAATTGGAGTTCCTTTTTCTTTAGCTACTTTTACTAGTTCATTACATTTGTCTTTGATTAAAGTTGCTTTTTCTTGAGCAATAGCAAGAACTTTTTCTTTGTCTAATTCAGAAACTTCCTTTTTTATTTCTTCAATAGTAGTTTCAATTTTTTCACGGACATCTTCACTGTCGACATCTTTTAATTTAGCTACCATCTCATCTAGTTTTTTCTTTAAATCACGTCTTGTTTCTGTACCTTTTTTAGGTGCGAATAAAATTCCAATTCCTGCTCCGATAAGAGCTCCTAAAGCAAATTTACCTAACCCTTTTTTTTCATTTTTACTCATAATAATCCTCCTCTTCATTTTCATTATTATTTTTTTTCTTTTTTCTTCCTCGTTTGAACAAATTACCTATGAAACTGATTGCCATATCAATAAGTCTATCACTCGTTACAGCAATCATTCCACTGACATTATCCAAAGCTGAAAACATATTATCTAGCGACCTCGATTTGTTTTCGAAATCATCTAACAAAGTGTTTGTCTTTTCAACTGTTGCAACTAACTTAATTCCTAAAATGATTAAAACAACTAAAAGAACTGCTACTAAAATGTAAATCAAAAGAGGTAGTACTTCCGCTAATATCTCCATTACTTATCACTCCTTTTCATCATACATTGATTCGATCAAATCAAACAAATTATCTTCCAAGTTTTCTTCGTCATCTTCCTTTGGCTTTTTCATTTTCAAGAAATCTTTTTCGGGTTCATCTTCTTTTTCTTCAGTTTTATCGACTTTTGGTTTTTCTTTTTTCTTCTTAGCTGGCTCTTTCTTTTCTTCAGTTGTATCTTTATAATCTACATTATATTCTAGACCTAATTCGTTAAAATATTCCTCAGCATCACCCATTGTGACTTTTGAGACTGCTGGTTGATTATCATCACTCAAATCGTAAACAGCATTTTCTTTCTCTTCTTTTTTGTCATCCTCAGGTACTATCTTTTCTTCCACTTCCATCATTGATGAAGTAATATCACTAGTCAAATCGCCATAAGCTTTCTCACGGACTGAATCCAAGTCGACATTCTTAGCCGTTGCTGTTGAAAGTCTTATCTCTTTTTTAGTTACTACATCTTCTTTGCGATAATTCTTATCCAAGATACCATATACTGGCGAAATAACTGGTGTCGGTTTAAAAGTATGTGGTGTCTTTCGATCGGGATTACCCTCGTATAGATGTACATCGTTATTTTCTACTTCTTTTTCTTTTACTTCTTCTTTAACTTCCTCTTCTTTTTTCTTATGAGGTTTTTCTTCTATTTCTTCATGTTTAACTTTATGTCTTTGTTCACGGCTCTGTTTTACAGGTTGTGCTTCAACATAATAATCATCATAAGAAAAATCGCGAATAGCTGAAGGCTTTTTCTCTTCTTTTTTATCTTCCAAGACCTCTTCTTTTGGTTCTTCTTTAACTTCATCCTCTAAATCGTAAGAAACAAGTTCTCTTTTAGGTTTTCTAGCTACTGGTAACTCAATCTTTTTAGCAATTGGTTTTTCCTCTTTTTTAGCTTCTTTCTTTTCTTTCTTACGGGGTTTTTCTTCTACTTCGACTTCCTCTTCCTCAAAGAATACATTTTTTAATTTATCAATTAATCCCATATTCTCACCTCTATTCTAGATCTTTATCATCATTATCAGTGATTACATCTTCATCTTTAAGTTCTTGTTCTTTAATAATATTATCATATTCTTCATCATAATCCAAAACTGAGCTGTCACTCTTTCGGTCATCGGATTTAAATATATCGAAGGTTTCCTCTTTATATTCAATCGCATTTTCACCTATTAAGCTTTCGATAACTTTGTCATTAAACTGGATACTAGATAGAATATAACTAGCATTTACCAAGAATGAATTTAGATTACGCTTCTCAGTATATCCCTCTATCTTGGCATAGTTATACATCATATCGACATAATACATATCATCGACAAGTGTAACCTCTAAATAACCGAAACTTTTCTTATTTTTTAATTCTTTAGAGTAATAAATGTCATCTTTTTCTTCATAGTTCATCTTACTCTTATGAAAATAAGAAATTACATCGACATATAAATACATCTTTTCTTTATTTAACAAAAGAGTTGAATTGTATTCGTTCTTTTCTAGTATTGTAACTCCCTGTGGTAAATAGTATTTATATCCAGAAAAATGTTGATTAGAAAAATCATTCTCACGGTAGAGAATGTTTTCAACAACATCATCAATACCATATTTATCAATTCTGGTCACTGTACATCCAGTAACTAAAAGTAATAATGAGAGTATAACGATTAGTTTTTTCATAACTCACCTACTCTATATAGATTATATCATATTTTTCTTGTGTTACTATATCTTTTAATGTTTATTTACACTTTTATTCTATTTTTTCGCTACTAAATAATTAATTTTATGTCCTAATTTTACAAATCTTTTTTCATATTCCGTCATTACGTTGTTTTGAATATCAGAGTTGTGTAAATCGAGACTTACTTCTTCTAAAGTATATCCATAAGTAGAAAGACTGACTATGGAATAAGCAAACAAATCGATATTATCGGTTTTCTGATGTATCTCTGGACGATTTTTAAAAACTTTATCATAAATTTTTAAGAAGATATGACTAGTAAGTCTTCTGTTCATATGTCTTTTTTTAGGCCAAGGATCAGAAAAATTTAAATATATCCTATCTATTTCTTTTGAAAACATCTCACCTAAATCGAGAGCATCTCCTCTAATTAGTCGCAAATTAGTTAAATCATCGGGTACTTTTTCAATAGCGCGAGCAATGACACTATCATATTTTTCAATTCCTATATAATTGATATCTCTATTTTCTTTCGCACTCTCTATTAAAAAGTCTCCTTTTCCCATACCGATCTCTAGATATATGGGATTGTCATTGGCAAATAAATTGCTCCACTTACCTCGATGATCAAAGGGATTTCTAACGAGATGAATACTACTATTCATGATCTCTTCTTTATTTTTAACATTTCTAAGACGCATAAACTCACCTTTAAATATTATAACACTTATTATTATCCAATGCATATAATAAAACGAAAAGAGGGATAAAATGAATAATAATCAAACACCATATGGATACTTTCCAGGGAATAACTTTCCACCAACTAATCCAGGTGGGAACCCAAATGGGTCTAACTGTAACTGCAGTCGTGAAATAAATAATATCAATTCTAGGATTAGAAACTTAGAGAGAAGAATAACTAGATTAGAAAATATTATAATGCGTGATGAATCTTCTAATAATGGTTTTTTCAATCCAAATTTTATTTCTAAATCCAACCAAAAATACAACGATAATAACTACATGATCTAAAGAGCAAAAACGGCTCTTTTTTTTGTATCCACAAATTGACTTTTATATCATTAACCTTTATACTTTTTATTAGAAATAGGGTGATTAAATGAAGTTTATTACCGATGTAGAAAAAGAAAAATATGAAAAATTTGTCAGTACTCATCCATTAAAATCACACTTCTTACAGAGTTATGCTTGGGGTGAGTTTTCTCGTGTCAAAAAAAATATGACTCCTCATTATGTAGGACTTGTCGATGAAAAAGGAAATTTAAAGGCAACTGCCCTTCTTCTAGAGAAAAAACTACCACTTGGTTATACTTATTTATATTCACCTCGTGGCTTTGTCATCGATTTTTACGATCACGAATTAGTAGCAAAATTCACCGAACACATCAAAGCATTCGCGAAAGAAAGGAAAGCTATTTTTGTAAAGATTGATCCCGATCTCATTTGGAAGGAGTACAACAATAAAGATGAAGAGGTAAAACTCGATAAAAACCCGGAAGAAGTATTCACCAATTTAAAAAAATTGGGTTACGTCCATCAGGGATTTACTAAAAACTTTGAGACGATGCAACCCCGTTATACTTTTCGAATCGATCTCGACCGTCCCTTTGAAGAAATTGAACAGAACTTTTCTAAAACCGTAAAACAACGTATAAAAAAGGGAACTAGTCTTGGAACTGAAGTTTTAATCGGTAATGAAAACGATATCGAAACGTTCAGTCATCTCATGGATTTAACTGAAGATCGCAAAGATTTTGTATCTCACGACTTGGATTACTACCAAAAATTATATGAAATATATAACCGTGATAATAGAATGACTCTATTTTTAGGAATCATTAATACAGAAAAAGTAATAAAGCAATATAAAAAAGAACAAGAAGAAGTAGAAAGTAAATTGAAACCTCTATTAGATCGTGAATCTCTAAGTAATGCCAATCAGCGAAAAGTAAAAGAGTTAGAGGGAAGAATTAAAAAGTTAGATGAATACATAGAAGAGTACCAAGATGCTCAAAATAAATATGGACAAACTATAACTCTAAATGCACATATGATAATGGAATACGGTGACAAAGCTTGGACTTTATATGCTGGTAATCACAATGTTTTAGTATCTAGTCAATCCAATTACAAAGTCTATTACGAACACATAAAATATTGCCATGAAATGGGATATAAATACTATGATCACTTCGGAACAATCGGAGACTTGAACAAGGATAATCCCCGTTATGGCCTACACATATTTAAGAAGGCTTTCGGAGGTAACTACATCGAATTTATTGGTGAGTTTGATTTAGTGATAAATAAACCGATGTATTGGTTGTTTAAAAACATGGTTCCAGCCTACCGTAAATTGCGATTAAATATGTCGAAGAGAAAACTGAAAAGGAGCTTAAAAGATGAAGATAGAGAAACTGAATAGTGAAGAATTTGAAAACTTTGCGAAGAATAATAAATATGTTACGTTTCACCAAAAAGAATCTTGGGGAAAACTAAAAGAACACAATGGGTGGACTTACGAATTAGTCGGAGCTAAAAAGAATAAAAAAATTGTCGCTGCTGCTCTTCTTCTGTTTAAAAAGGTTCCAATGAATTTGATAATGTGTTATTCACCTCGTGGTTTTTTAATCGATTTTACCGATTTTGATCTACTAGATGAATTTTGTGAAGCAATAAAAGGATATTTGAAAGAAAAAAATGTCGCTTTTTTGAAAATCGATCCGTATGTAGTTCATAAAGAAAGGGATAACAACGGCGATATCGTCGAGGGTGGCATTGACAATTCAGCTTTAGTTGAGCATCTAAAAGAAAAAGGCTTCATCCATTACGGATTTAACACTGATATGTCAAAGGAACTACAACCGCGTTGGATGTACACTTTGGATGTCAAAGACAAAACTGACGATGATCTATTGATGGGAATGATTAAACCGACTAGAAAGAATATCAAGAAAACACTTAAAGCTCATTTAACTTTAGAGAATATCGGTATCGAAGGTTTAAAAGAGTACAAAAAAATAACAGAGCATACAGGTAACAGGAGAGGTTTTATCGATCGCCCTCTATCATATTATGAAAATATGTTCAAAACACTCGGGGATAATATGAAAATAATTCTCTGTTCGCTTGAGTGTGATAAGACGATCAAAGCTTATCAAGAAGAAATCGATACGATTAAATCTTTCAGTGATATAACGGAAAGACGAAAAAAAGAAATTGAAGGTCTAGAAAAAAAACAACAAGAGATAAGAGAATTAAAAAAGAAAGATGGCCCAAAAATAATCTTAGCTGGTTCAATGTTTATTGGCTGTGAAAAAGAGTTACTCAATCTCTACGGTGGCGGTTATGATGAATTCATGAAGTTCGACGCCATGTATGCAGTTCAATGGGAAGCTATAAAATATGCTAGAGATAATAACTACGAAATATATAATTTCTATGGAATTGAAGGAAACTTTAACAAAGAAAACAATCCGATGTATGGCGTTTATGAATTTAAAAAAGGATTCGGTGGTAAAGTAGTTGAATTAATCGGAGAATTTGATCTACCGATCAATAAAGCAAAATATAACTTGTATAAACTAGCTTTTAAAACTTATAAGACGACCAAAAATACGGTTAATAAATTTAGAAAGAAATAGTCATTAAGACTATTTTTTTAGTCTAAAAATTAAACATCTAAATACAATGTATTGAGGAGGTTTTATGAGAATAATTGCATCCGGTGGAGTATCTTCAAAAAACACTTTGATAAACACTAAAGGGGCTGTAACTCTATCTTTAAGTACTAATTCCGTCGCAGGTATTGTCATAAATGTTTCCTATACTGTTGATAATGTTTTTGTAATAGTTGACAATACTACTCTAACTAGTGTAACTGGTGGACTGGGATATATAAAGAATGCAACCTTTGAAGAACTTCTGCACTACAACATTGGAACTCCAATTCTAAAAGATAATGTAATGACTTTAAACCAAGTATTAGAAATATACAAGAATACTGATAAAGCCTTAATATTAAATTTAAGAAACCAAGGTGAAAAAACCAGTCAGTACATTGACCAGTTATTGAACTTAATAAACAACTACCCCAATATTAATCTATTTTTAAAGAGTAGTGATGAAGAAGTATTGACTCTGTTAAAGTCCAGTCCTCACTATGCTGAAGTCGGTGTTATCGTCAGTGAGAACAATATCGATGAATGGAATAATGACTACGATTTCTACGTCATAAACACTACTTCTATCACTAGGGAAATGATCGAAGAAAAACTAAATAATCAAAAAGAAGTCATGACCCAAATAATTCAGTTCGAAGATCAACTAGTAAACGCCTTTAATACATTGGGTTCAACAATATTAAACGAAATATATATTCTTACTGCTTTTCCTATGAAATTAGCTAGTATCTTTAAAGAATTAGAAAAGACTAATTACCAATAATTAGTCTATTTTTTTATAATGTGTTTAACTTTTTTACCGAGATTGTAAACATCGTACATACCAGTTATTTTAGTTTCAAATTGACCGATTAACTCGACTACATTACCACCGAAACCTTTTTTAAACTCATATATTCCATAATATTTATCACTCTTATCAAAAACCCCAGTTATTCCGTAAAAGTCTACCCATTTAAAGTTACCCTCTAAAGCATCTTTAATGTGTTCATTATACATCGCATACTTAGGTGTAAAACTTTTATATTCCTCTAAAACACCACTTGAAAGAGTTAAATACTCATCTCCTGACTTTAATGAAAGGAGAGCTCCAACATCTTTGCCATGCGGATTTTCTTCTTTAAACTTTTCTGCTTTTTTCATCTCTTCACGATATTTATCAATCTGTTTTAAAGCTGTCTCTTTTTGATTTAAAAGTTTAGATCCGACCATATCTTTCTGCATCTTCTCTTCAACTGTCTTCAATTTGTTTTCAGCTTCATTTAAAAGTTCACGGGTATTTTCTAAATATACTTCTGGATCTAGATAGGCGATATAGATAGTCATATACTTTTTCATATGTTTATACATCTTCTTGTAATAATCCAAGCTACGTGAGTGAAAATCACGTCTTTTAGAAGTCGATTCAAAAATCTCGGTCATCGAATCTAAATCTTTTATTTCCCCTCTTCTAACACGAAGCCCTTTCTTATAACAAGCATCGATATTTTTACGAGTACTCTTAGAAAAGTTTTGTTTCAACTCTTCATATGTCTTATCTAACTTCAAACGATATTCCCATCGTACCTGTAATGTTTCCGTATACAAGTTCCATCCGAAATGTTTAAACCCAACTTTTATTAAATTATCAAATGCTACATCATTACGATCTTTATCATCATCTAGTATATCTCCTTCACTACTACGAATGCGATATATGACATTGGGATCAATCGTAAGACGAAATCCTTTTTTAGATTTAACAAATTCTTTAACTTTATCAGTAAAAAACTTTAATAGTTCAAAATTGCTATAATCGATTAAAAATCCTCGGGGAGCATAGAACGTCTTACTTCCTAAAATCGAATTTTCTTCCAAGACAAGGGTAGCACCCACTAATTTATTTTTTTCTTTAACTCCTAAAAAATGAGGAATATCACCCAATTCTTTTTTTAGACTAGCCAACTCTTTAGTCTGCATAAAAGAAGCATATTCATGATTCTTAGCAAAGTCATTGAATTCCTTTTCATCTAAAATGACAAATTCCATCTAATCATCCTCTCTTCAATATTTTCTTTTTTATATCACTAATTATATTTTTACCAAATATTCCATATAATACACCATTTTTAATCGTAAGAGCAAAATAGATAACTGCCCCGATAAAGGTATATAGAATTACTATTAAGATATTAAGCAATCTACTAGTAGAATTAAATGGAATAACTATTTCAACTAGTAATAGAACAATAGCCATTACTAAGACGGAAATAATTATATCGATACCTTTTCGCAAAGTATCTTCATAACTAACTTTATACTTTTTATTTAAGAAATAAAGACAAATCGTCGAACAAACACTATAACCTAAAATAGTAGATAGGGTTGAACCATAATAAGCCGGAAGTCCCATGTGATCAAAGGCAAAAAGTAGAGGAATGTTTAGACATACATTGGTTAAAAAGCCTGAAAACAACGAGATAAATACTACTTTATAGTTTTTTAATAGTTGGACAGTCGTAACACTAGTAGTGAACAAAACAGTCGCTACTGCTACAAAAACGTAAAAGGCATAAACGCTAGGTCCAAATTCACTCACTCCATAAAAGATAGTCCAAACGGGTTTAGATAAGATACTAAGACCAACTG
>CANRCI010000045.1 GCA_947629075.1 uncultured Bacilli bacterium
GAAAGCTACTTTGGAGTCTTTCGGTTAGACCGTTATCGAAATTAAGATCCAATTAGGATGGTACCGTGCTGATGCGCTCCTATAGTTTGGTCTTTTTTTCTTGGAGGAGGATATATGAAAAAAATAGTAGCAATTGTTGGAATGTGTGGAAGTGGTAAGAGTGTAGCTTCTGACTTTCTAGTAGAGAAGGGTTGGAAAAAGGTTTATTTTGGTGGTGTAACGATGGAGAAGTTACAAGAAGAAAACTTAGAAGTAACACCAGAAAATGAAAAAATGATGCGTGAGCGTCTTCGTGCTGAACTTGGTATGGGAGCTTATGCCAAAATACTTTTACCGAGAATCAAAGAATATGCCAGTGAAGAAAACACTGTTTTAGATGGACTTTACTCATGGGATGAGTTAAAGATTCTTCGTGATGAATTAGGTGAAGATTTAAAACTTATAGCGATTGTTGTCGATCGCAAACTTCGTTATGAGAGATTAGCTGTTCGTGATATTCGCTCTCTTAGTGCAGTTGAAGCTCAAAATCGCGATATATCAGAGATTGAAAACATCGCCAAAGCTGGTCCAATTGCCTATGCAGACTATTACATATTTAATAATGGTAGCCGTGAAGAATATCTACACCGTCTAGAAGAAATTTTAGAGGAAATATAGGAGGTTTTTATGAAAAATTTAAGTAGTACAGAAATCAGAAATTTATGGATGGAATACTTTGCTAGTAAAGGACATAACGTCATGGAAAGTGCACCACTTGTCCCATACGATGATGATAGTTTGTTGTTCATCAATGCTGGAGTTACACCTTTAAAAAAGTATTTTGATGGTAGTGTTGTTCCCGAGAATAAGCGTATTGCAACTATTCAAAAATGTATTAGAACTAATGATATTGAAAATGTTGGGGTAACCAAAAGACATTTAACATTCTTTGAGATGATGGGTAATTTTTCTATTGGTGACTATTTTAAACAAGAAGCTTTAGAGTTTGCCTACGAGTTTTTAACGGATGAAAAATGGGCTGGTATTCCTAAAGAAAAGATTTATGTAACAGTTTATTCCAATGATGAAGAGACGTACAATAAGTGGTTAGAATTAGGCCTAACAGAAGAGCAAATCGTTCGTTTGGATGGAAACTTCTGGGAGATTGGTGAAGGACCATGTGGACCGGATTCTGAAATTTTCTATGACCGCGGTGAAGAGTATGATCCCGATGGTGATGCGTTAGAAAAGTTTAAAAGAGATGAAGATCAAGAACGTTTCCTAGAGATTTGGAATAACGTGTTTAGTCAATTCAATTCTGAAATTGGTAAAGATCGTGACGAATACCGTGAACTACCTCATAAAAACATCGATACTGGAGCCGGGCTTGAGAGATGGTGTTGTATTTTTCAAGGAGTTGATTCACCGTTTGATACTGATTTATTTAAACCGATAATTGAACAAATCGAAGCCATTTCTGATAAAAAGTATGAGGGGGATAAACCATTTAAAGTAATAGCGGATCACATCAGGGCAATTACGATGGCTTTATCTGATGGTGTAGTCTTTGAAAACACCGGTCGTGGTTATGTCTTGCGAAGATTACTACGCCGTAGTGTTCGTGAAGGAAAAAAATTGGGAATTAATGAACCGTTTATATATAAATTAGTCGATAATGTTGTAAATATTTCTAAAGATAATTATCCTAATCTTTTAGATACGCAAGCTAACGTTAAAGCTTTAGTTTACAACGAAGAAGAATTATTCCACAATACGTTGGAAGCTGGAGAACGTCGACTTAAAGAATTGATGAAAGAAGCTAGTGACATCGATAAGACCATTAGTGGTTATGATGTGTTTAAACTATACGATACTTATGGTTTTCCATTTGAACTTACTATGGAATATCTCGAAGAAGAAGGATATACAACTAATGAAGAAGAATTCAATAAATACATGGAAGAAGCTAAAATGCTATCTAAGAGTAGTCGTAAAAATGACGCTAGTATGAATTCTCAAAATGAGGCGTTATTAAACTTCAAGGATGAGAGTACTTTCTCATACGATGTCGAAGAGATGACATCAAAGGTTATTGCCTTAATTAAAGATGGTGAATTTGTCGATAGTTTATCTGATAATGGTTATGTCATCTTAGATAAAACTTGTTTCTATGCTGAAAGTGGTGGACAGGTAGCGGATCATGGTGGAATGAAAAGTGATAACTTTAAGTTAAAGGTAAGAGATGTTACTAAAGCACCGAATGGACAACATCTTCACAAAGTTGAAGTTATCGAAGGAACTGTTAAAAAAGGAGATAGCTGTAAGATTAAGATAATCTCTGAAGAAAGAGCAAGAATTAAAAGAAACCATAGTGCGACCCACATTCTTCAAAAAACATTACAAGAAATATTGTCTAAGAACATTCACCAAGCTGGAAGTTATGTCGATGATAAGCGTTTGCGTTTTGATTTTACTTACACCAACAATATAAGTGATGACGAAATCTTACAAATCGAACAACGCGCTAATGAACGAATAAATGAAAATAATGATGTTATCATTAATGAGATGCCAATTGAAGAGGCTAAGAAAAAAGGAGCTATGGCATTGTTCACTGACAAATATAAAGACATTGTCCGTGTTGTTGAAATGGGAGATTCCATTGAACTTTGTGGTGGTACTCATGTAAGTAATACGCAAGATATTAAGCATTTAGCAATTCTCAAGTTAGAATCTAAAGGAAGTAATGTCTATCGAATTGAGGCAGCCACTGGTGATAATATTGAAAGTGCTATTTCCTCAATGGTTGAGCACTATATCGAAGAAATAAAGAAACAATTAGATAAAGCTAAAAAAATCATTAAGAGTGCTCAAGACTTAGGTAAAGAGTTGGACTTTGAAATTGATCTCAATCAAGTACCGATGAACTCTTATGGCGCAATTCTTTATAACAAGAGTCAACTTGAATACATTCAAACCGAGGTTAGAAATCTCGAAAAGCGTTACAATTCGCTTAAAATAGAGAAGATGACTGACAATCTCGATAAATACCTAGATGCGGTTGAAGAAATCAACGGTGTTAAAGCAATTGTCATGAAATTAGAAAACGAAGATATAAATGCTTTGAAAGAAATTATGGACCGTTTAGTTGAGCGCCTTGGAAAGTCAGTAGTTTTCTTTGCTAATGTCAAAGGTAATAACGTTAACTTCCTATGTCGTAGTGCCTGTGACTTACACGCTGGTATTGTTGTAAAAAATGCTTCACAAATGGCTTTGGGTAATGGTGGTGGAAGCCCAAAATTTGCTCAAGGTGGTGGACATTCTATCGATTTAATGGATAAAATATTTAAAGAAGTTAAACAAGAGATTAAATAGACCAAATCATTGGTCTTTTTTCTTTTGTCGCAATTTAATAAGTGATATAATTAAAGAAAGAGATGATGATATGAAAAACGTGTATTTAATTGTAGCAACTGATTTTATTACTATTAAAGAAAGTATTGATAAAATTGCTAGAGAGAATAAATTTAGTGAAGAAGAGAAGATAAAGTATGATGCCTTAAATACTCCTTTAGATAGAGTAGTCGAGGAGCTAGATACTTTTAGTTTTTTAGTAAATAAAAAATTATTGATTTTAGATAACGCTTATTTTTTATCTCCAACTAAAGTAAAAGGTTATTCAGTAGATAATACAGAATCTTTAGAGAAATATTTAAACAATCCCAATCCCGATAACGTTTTAATTATCATCACTGATAAATTAGATGAACGTAAAAAAATAGTTAAACTTTTAAAAGAGAAAGCTACTATTATCGATAAAGAAATATCGATCTTTGATATTTTAAAGAGTGATAAAGAAGATTATAAGGTTGAAGATTATACACTTCGTTATCTAATCGATTACTGTGGTAATGATAATGAAAAGATAATGAATGAATTTACTAAATTGAAGCTTTATAAAATGGAAGAAAAAGAGATAACAAAAGATGATATCGAAAAAATCGTTATTAAGTCACTTGAAGACAACATTTTTTCTTTAATCGATGCGATTACTAGTCGTAATGATAAAAAGGCTTTAAAAATTTATAGTGATTTAATTGAAAATAGAGAAGACGCTAATAAGATATTATCGATGGTCATGGAGCAGTTTAGAATTATTTATAAAGGAAAAGTTCTATTAAAAGAAAATCATAACTATAATCAAGTTGCCCAAAGCCTAGGTATTCATCCCTATCGTTTTTCTAAAGCGATGGAGAAGGCTGGAAATTATTCATTACATGAAATAGTTGCCATTTTAAATGCTTTAGCGGATATCGATATAAATACCAAGACTGGTAAATCCAATATTGCAAGTTTTGAAACCTTTCTTATGAGTTTGTAGGAGGAAGATATGTTAGAAATAAAGAATTTAAGTAAAAGTTTTGGCTCTAAAAAAGCAGTATCCGATTTATCACTTGAGTTAGAAAATGGTAAAATACTAGGTTTTATCGGTCATAATGGGGCTGGAAAGACCACGACGATTAGAATGATTGTTGGAGCTCTTATTCCCGATAGTGGCGAAATTGTAATTGGTGGCATTAATCTTAAAAAAGATCCCATTGCTTGTAAAAAAATAATGGCCTACATTCCCGATAATCCTAATCTATATGAACATCTAACTGGTATTCAATATCTAAATTTTATTGCCAATATTTTTCAGATCGATAAAAGCACTCGTGAAGAGAGAATTAAAAAAACGGCTGAAAGATTCGGCATCGAAAAAAATTTGGGCGATTTAATTAGTAGTTATTCTCATGGTATGAAACAGAAGTTGGCTCTCACTTCTGCCTTCATTCATCAACCAAAATTGCTAGTCTTAGATGAGCCATTTGTCGGGTTAGACCCCAAAGCGAGTCATGAACTAAAAGCGATGATGAAAGAATTGTGTAAGGAGGGTAGTGCTATCTTTTTTTCGACCCATGTTTTAGAAGTTGCTGAAAAGTTATGCGATGAAGTGGCAATTATTAAAGATGGAAAGCTTATAACTAGTGGTTCGATGAAAAAAATCTTGAAAGATAAATCCCTTGAAGAATTATTTATGGAGCAAGAGAAATAATGAAAAATTTATTACTATTATTAAAAGTTAATCTCTCATCGATTTTTGGACTAAATCAACTCTATTACGTCCAAGATGAAAAAGCCAAAGAACAGATTAAAAAGAAACGCAATATCTTCTTGATAACGATTTTGGCTTTTGGTTATGTATCGCTAGTATACAGTTCGATGATTATCGAGGACTTGGTCAAATTTCATAGTGAAATTCTCTTAATCGCTGTTTTTGCTCTTCTTGTTTCACTGATCAATATCTTTACGACAATCTATAAAACCTCTTCATCGCTTTTCAATTTTAAAGATCTTGACTTGATTTTAAGTTTTCCGATTCAACAAAAGGTTATCGTTCTAAGTAGAGTAATTATAATCTATCTCCAAAACTTAATCTATTGCCTTGCTGTAATGGTGCCGAGTAGTTTTGTCTACCTATTCGTAGTAAGACCTGACATGCTAGTTTCAATAAAGCTATTAACTCTAATATTTTTAATTCCTGTTATACCAACTCTCATCGGTATAATTATTGGTATTATCATTACTTATCTAGCATCGTTTTTTAAAAAGAACAAATTTACTTCATTAGTTATAAACGTTGCGCTTACTATTGGAAGTATTTTCTTGTATTACCAATTTTTTAATGAAGATGTCAATTATTTTAATGTCACCAATACCTTAGTGAGTTCTATCGCGAGTAGATATCCACCACTTCAATTATTAATCGATGGCATAACTTCTAATAAATCGTATCTCATCTTTATTACTTTAAATATCTTATTGATCCTCGTTTCTGTTTTCTTAATTAATATGTTTTATCTAAAACTAAATACCATTCTTAGTACCAATCATACTAAATCTAATTATAAAGTTAAATCGTTAAAAGAAGAGAAGATGTATAAGGCATTAATTCATAAAGAATATGATCGTTATATATCGAGTCATAATTATGTGTTAAATACCTCAATCATTCTCATCTTGGGAATCATCTCAGTGATTGCTCTGTTAATATTCGGTAGTCAAAAAATAGAAGCCCTAATTGAGATACCCGGTTTAAGTCAATTAATTACCTCTTATGCACCATATATTTTGAGCGCTTGTACTCTTTTATCGTCAACTACTCATTGTAGTATTTCCCTAGAAGGAAAGAGTTTTGAACTAATTAAAACACTACCGATACCAGTTCATCAATACTTAATGGCCAAAGTCCATTTTAGCGTCATTATTTCTACCATCGCTACTTTAATAATTGGGACAATTCTAAACGTTTATTTAAAGACCTTTTCGCTAGTTATATACTTAATCCCAATACTATGTAGTGTTATGATGTCGTTAATCGGAATTATCGTCAATCTCCATTTTCCGAATTTTGACTATAAAAACGAAGTAGCAGTAACTAAACAATCGCTTCCTGCTTTTTTAAACAGTTTTCTAGGACTTATAATTATTGTTCTTGGATTATTAATACTAATTAAACTAAAGATGAGTTTAAACCTAATCTATTTAATTACTATCATCTTTTTAAGTCTAGTAGATACTTTACTTTATCTATATTTAACTGTTAAGGGTGAAGAAATATTTAAAAGTATTTAATATAATAAAAATTTCTTTTTCATATAATTATTTAGGTGATTATATGCTTAAGAAGTTTTTTTCTTTAATAGGGATTATTTCACTCTCGTTATTCAGTTTTTATTACACGCAATTATCAGTAAATTTAGTAATGGAACAAGATCCGATTATGAAAGAGATCAAGGCAGTAAAACAAGATTTGGAAACCGAAGGAGTGGATGCTACTCTTATAGATAACAATATTATTCCAGGTATCAGTGGTACTAGGGTGGACTTACAAAAAAGTTTTAAAAAGATGAAACGTTACGGTAAGTTTAGTAAAAGTCTTTTGACATTTATTAGTACTAAACCCAGTATTAGTATCGATGACAATTACGATAAATATATCATCAAAGGTAATGAAAGTAAGAAAAACATCTCTCTCATCTTTATAGGAACAGAACCCAAAAACATTCCCGATATCATTAAAATATTAGATCAAAAACAAGTTTCCGCCACTTTCTTTTTAGATATGGCAACAATCAATAATAATCCCGAACTCATCAAATTAATATTTTTAGCTGATCACGAAATAGAACTTTTAGGCCCTTATATCGAAGGAAACATCAGATCGACCAATAACTTTTTCAAAACCTACATCGGTACTAATCTCTCATATTGCTATACCCCAAAAGAAGATGAAGACGTCCTAAATCTTTGTAAAAAGATGCATCTCCATACCGTTATTCCAACTAAAAAAATAGATAAATATCCATATTTAAACATATCTGATTCGCTAGAAAATGGTAACTTATATGCCATGGATACAACTGGTGAAGTAATCAAAGAATTAAAGTCAGTTATTACCCTGATAAAACAGAACAATTACAAAATAGTTAAACTAAAAGAATTATTAAAAGAATAAATTTCGACATCTTTCTAATAATTCTTTTTATATGATGTAGTAGGTGATAATTTGAAAGTATATTATGACTTAGTATTCATTTTAAATTTAGGTTTTGACTTTCTACTGTTACTTACAACATCGATTATTTTAAAGAGAAAGACTAAAATTATGAGAATATTTTTAGGAAGCCTCATCGGTTCATTAAGTATCTTTTTTCTCTTTATTAAACTTAATAACCTAACTTTGTTTTTGGTAAAGATATTGATAAGTATCTTGATGATTATTACAAGTTTTGGCTTTAAAGACATAAAATATTTTTTTAATAATTTCCTATATCTCTACTTAGTTAGTATCGTTCTAGGAGGATTTTTGTATCTTTTAAATATAGAATTCTCATATCATCAAGAGGGACTAATTTTTGTCAAAGATGGGTTGAGTGTTAACTTTCTAGTACTTTTATTATTGTCACCAACTATTTTGATATTTTATATTTACTCATCTAAAAAATTGAAACTTAACTATAATAATTATCACGATGTCATCATATATTATAAAAACCAAAAATATAAATTTACTGGTTATTTAGATACTGGTAATAAGCTGTACGATCAGTATAAAAAAAGACCAGTAATATTGGTTGACAATCACGATAATAAGTTTAGTTTTTCTTATTCTGAAGGCATATTAGTAAGTTATGAAACTGCTAGTAATAAAAGTATTTTAAAATGTTTACCAGCTGATCGAGTAGTAGTTGATGATGTGGTTTATGAAAATGTTTTAATAGGTCTTTTAGATAAGTCTTTTAAAATAGATGGAGTAGATTTAATTTTACATAGCCAATTAATAGGAGGGACAAAATGATTAGTATATTTTTATTTTTTGGAGCTTTATTTGAATTGTGTAATGTATTCTTTTATGTTGGAGCAACTGATAAACTGCCAGAGCCTCTATCTAAAGCTGAAGAAGAATACTATTTAGTTATGGCTGGGGATGGTGATTTATTCGCGCGTGATAAATTGATCGAACACAATCTTCGTCTGGTCGTCTTTCTTGCTAAAAAGTATGAAAACACGAAAGTCGATTTAGAAGACTTAGTAAGTATTGGAACGATTGGATTGATTAAAGGAATAAATACTTATAGTATGGATAAAAATATAAAGTTGGCCACATATGCATCGCGTTGTATCGATAACGAAATTTTAATGTACTTAAGAAAAAATAAGAAGATCAGAACAGAAGTAAGTCTAGAGGATAGTTTGAGTTACGACACGGAAGGAAACGAACTACACCTAGAAGATATTTTGGGAACAGATAAGGATCTCGTCACAAGACCACTAGAAAAGAAATATGAACACCAAATAGTGATGGAAGAGATAAATAAACTGCCCGATCGTGATCGCGAAATAATGATTTTGCGTTACGGTCTTGATAATAAACAAGAGATGACTCAGAAAGATGTTGCTAAAAAATTAGGTATCAGCCAATCTTATATATCGCGTATTGAAAAAAAGACAATCAGAAGAATAAAAAGTTTAGTAAAGAACTAATATATCGCAAGATATATTTTTTTTTGAATAAAATTAAACAGGTGATACTATGTTTAAGAAATTTCTAATTGTATGTCTAATGGTTATAGTAATGTTTAGTATCTATAAAATTCATAAAATAGAAGTTGAAGAACAAAAAAGAGAAGAGGGTAAGTACTACAAAATAAATGTTTTAATTCCTAAAACTGATAACAGAAAACTGAATAGAGAAATCTATAACTTAGTTGAGGCCAATAAGGCCAAGGTTATAGATAAAGCTCAATCAGATAAACCTAAAGATAAATATGAACTGATTATCAATTATACTAAAACTGTCTATCGCGACGTTTTATTCGTCAATATCAACATTTATAAATTTTTGGGTAAAAACTATGAACGAGAAGATTTATCTTTCTATTATTTAGGGGAAGTAAAACTAGATGTTTCATATTTCTTTCAAAGAGATTATCTAAAAGAGTTATCTAGTATTAGTAAGAAATATTTACAAGAAAAAAACTTAAGTGAAGAAAGTATTAATAACTTGACATTACCAAATGAAAAGAATTTTCACAACTTTTATTTTAACAATTTTGGTCTAAACATCTTTTTTAATACCGCAACTACTAATGAACTAATAACCATTCCCTACGAGGAGATCAATCATATTTTAAAAGAGAAATTCCAAAGTATTACCATTCATGAAAATACTATTCCCATTATAAAGAACATCACTGATGTTTCCAACTACAAAGATAAAAAGTTAATTGCGCTAACTTTTGATGATGGACCTAGTAGTAATACGATAAAACTTTTAGATGGATTGAAGAAGACTAATTCTAAAGTTACTTTTTTTCTTTTGGGAACGAAAGTGTATCAGTATAGAGATGTCATCAAACGAATGTATAGTGAATCTCATCAATTGGGTAATCACACTTACCATCATTTGAATTTGCGGTACTTGTCCAAGGAAAAAGCTTTAGAGGAAATAAATTATACCAATAATGCCATATATACAGTTACTGGTCATTTTCCCACTGTTTTTAGACCCCCTTATGGAATAATTAGTGATGAAGTAAAAAAAGAGATAAGTCAGAAAGTGATTCTTTGGAATGTCGATTTTAGAGATTGGCGATATAAATCTAGTAAACGCGTTTTTAATCAAATAGTAAAAAATGCGAAAGATGGTAATATCATCGTTCTACACGATACTTATAAGACGACGGTTGATGGGGTTCTTTTGGCAGTAGATAAATTGGTGAAAGAGGGTTATCGTTTCGTAACGATTGATGAGTTAATAAGTATTAGAGAAATAGAATTAGAAAATGATAAGTCAATATTTGTCAATTAAAATAATGTTCTCTTTACTAAAAAATTCCTAGATAATATAATTAGATTAACTGGGAGTGATAAAATGAACGTTGCAATAATTGGGACTGGAGCTTATGCAATATCGCTTGCTTTAATGTTTAACAAGAACACTAATCATATCAAGATGTGGACCAAATTTGAAGATGAGTGTAATA
>CANRCI010000046.1 GCA_947629075.1 uncultured Bacilli bacterium
CCGTTCCATCTTGATATTGCGTTCTTCTCGCATCTTTCCAATCGATGGTTAACTTGTCAAGTTTACTCCATACTTTAGAAGGCTCAACACGAAGTCCGTAATCAGTAACGGAAGTACCACTGTATTCAGTGATACTCTTACCATTGTGTTCTAGACTGAAGGTTAACTTCTCACCACTTCTCTTTACTTCGATATTACATCTAGGACAATCGTGACAAGGATCTATTTCAATTTTAGTAGGACATGGAACGATTCTTCCACTTGATCCTTGAACATATCCGTAGACATTATAAATTCCGCCAGCTTTATATTTGGTTGATAAATCACTATAAAGTTTATCGAATACTTTTTTACCATTCAAAACTGTATTAGCATTACTTCCATTATACTCAACTTCACCAATACCGTATTTCTTAATTAAATAAGAATCTTCTCCTTCTAAATTTAGGGTGAAGCGCAATTGAGTACCACTTACTAGGTTTCTAGGATTGTAGTAATGTCCATTGTTATCAGGTCCTGGTGTTACATCAATCGTACAAGTAAAATCTCCCTTAGTTTCATATTCACACACATTTTCACTACTCTGACCAGTCGCATCCTTATCGACCAAAGTAGTCATCGTCGCATGAGTACTCTTTTCATCAGCATTGAAATTAGTATAGTATTTTCTCTCTGGTGCACTATCTCCTGCATTACATTTTCCATTTTTATTAGGAGCGTAAGTTTGTCCAGAATTACTTCTATTTACACAAATCTTATCTAGTCCAAACAATGAACTGTTCTGAGAAATCAACAGATACTTATAATATGTTGCAGGTACAGTTTTTTGCACATATTTATTAGTATTTTGATCTTTAGATGTGTAATAAGAATTGCTTTTTCCCGTTTCTGCAATTGACTTTTGAACATCGTCACCACCAGTGATATTCTTCTCAACTAACTCGATTTTTCTAGGAGTCGTTATAGTCTTACTTCCTACTTTTTCTTTGAAAGTTACACTAGCATTTTCTAACTCTGATGAAACGTACTTGAATTTACTCATACTAGTCCATGCTTTATTGTTGAATTCTTGAACTGATTTCATCAATTTTGTTCTTTCGGCATCAGTTGTAGCTGAAGCATAATCTAATTTCCACTTTTCATAGTTAAAAGTTAAAGTACAATTTTTATTACCGGATTTAGTAACATCATAAGCAAATCCTGTTCCCGGTTTATATGATGCCGATATATCTGGATAATCGATTGTCGTATTAGTTACACATTCCTGTTTATATTGATAACTTGCATATTTACCACTTGAATCAGTATCGTTTAATAACTGACAAGATTTATAACTAGCATCGGAATCAGCATCACAAGTAGTCGCAGCAAATTTGGTCTTGCTATCATTACCGCTACATTTAAATTCTTTTGGTTGGTAATTACATTTATCTTCATCGGTTATACATTTATTTTTAGCACCAGTATTTTTTACATCATCTTGTTGAGCACAGTAATTTTCGGCACATTGCAACAATGCATCACCGGTTTTTCCACTACAGGTATCTTTACAAGACAATTGGAATTGTTTAAGCCAATATACAGCGATTCCATATCCTGATCTATTGTTACTTTTAATCTGTGGACCAGCACTTTTACCACCACTTCCACCTTCACTTCTTATCAAATAGTCCTGTCCGTTTACCTTTTTATTTCCAACTAAATTATGACTATCGTTATGATCCTGATTCAATCTAGAATATAGAGCATTTGGCCAGTAATTATTAAACCAGGATTTTACACCTCCGTATTGGCTCTCACTAGGAAATATCTTTAGAGCTTCATAAATCGTAGAAAAATAATATCCATTACCACGACCATAAGGTTGAATTATGATAGCTGGCTCAATAATTAAATAGTAATCAGACAATCTATCCAAATCAATTGTAGCTCCAAAATCTTTTCTTAATTGAGCTTGGATCGCAGCTCCAGTTTTTGACTTTTGGACGTTTCCTTGGCTATCAACTTTTTCAGCAAAGTAACGTTCAAGAACTTTTTTTCTAAATTTAACTTCCAATACACTACCCGATGCATTAATACCATTTTCCGGATCGGTGTATAAAGGAGAGAACGCTGTTGATAGATTACCAAATTTTTGCGTTGTAGCTCTAGAACTATATTTAGGAGTTTTCTTACCGCCAGTAACGTTATTGTATGTATACTGAAGTCTTCCATATCCTTCAGTTCGATATACTGCAGATGATGCCCAAAGACTCGAATGAGTTTGCATCAATTCATAGGCATGTCCAAGTTGAGTTGCTCTATTGCCATCGTAATCCCAAAGGGTAAGTCTAACCCCTTGATCGACATATGTAACTCCACAACTACCGACACAGTCACTTCCGCTATGACCACCATCACTACCTTCTGCATTACCATCGTAAGGTCCACTCAAAGCAAGAGCGTTCGGAACAAAACTAATAATTGTAAAAATCGTTAATGCGAATAAAATGATATTCTTTTTGGCTTTTTTCATAACTTACACCTCTAAATCAATTTTTACTTTCTTTTTGCTATCTTTAATTTTCTTTATTACAAAGTACACCAAAGCCACAAT
The DNA here is from genome assembly GCA_947629075.1 of uncultured Bacilli bacterium. GTDB lineage: Bacteria > Bacillota_I > Bacilli_A > RF39 > UBA660 > CANRCI01. Next base: position 2,597 of record CANRCI010000046.1, read on the forward strand.
GGCTACTACAATAACTAATGTAAGAGGTATGGCAATGATTAAATTAGATTTGTACCAATCACCAATTTTGGCAATTAACGTTTTATCTTCTTTCTGTTCTTCTTCCTCATTTTCAGATTTATGAGTTCCTTTTTCTTGATACTCTTTTAGAGCTGTCATAAATTCTTCATCGGAATCAATACGATATTCAAACCATTTATCACAATATTCAAAATCCTTATTTTCTTTTTTTCGACATTCTTCATTTTTAGAATAATCGTTATAGTGTGGTAACTTATATTTTTTAGTATAAAGAAGTTTAGCAGTACAATCCGTTTCATTTGAAGCATAAACTTTAAAAGTTACTTGTTGCCCATTCGCATAAGTACCTAAATTATATTTATTATCTTCTTCTTGATAATCGACGTAATAATATTCAGCTCCTGCATCATCTTCAATATAAAACTTATCATTAAAATTATTGACACCAATAGTCATATCATATCTTCTGTATGAATTTGGTGTATCATCAAAAGTATATGAAAATTCTATTTGGCGAGCTTCTTTTTTCAAAGCACTAAGCTCACTACTAGAACATACTCCATCATTTTCTGCTTTAACTGCATCGAAACTTAAAAAGACGATAAATGCAGCAAACACTAGCAGCATCTTTTTGTTAAAGGACATTAATGACCCCTCCCTACTATAGTATACTATTAATAGTATATAATAAAAAAAAACAAAAAACAATGTTTCAAACTATAAAAATATTATTTTTTTAGATGAAAATTCATTGAATTTTGTTTTTTATTTTTTACTTGACATTTGTTCCGTTAACCACTGTAAAGTATTTGGCAAATCCGCCACCATTGATGTCACTGTCGTGAATGAATTTACTCTTGTATTCACCAGATTGATTACCATTTGCTCTTATATAGCTGATATAAGCATTGGTATTTCTGTGAGTCGAATTCCAATGCGATGTCTGGTTTCTTATCTCTTTAATCGTTTGGGCATCTAATTCGATGACAAACTCCGGTTGTCCCGTTTGTAATGAGGTCCTGTCATTAGCATCGATACTTATGTAATCATCACGCGCTAACCAGTTATCACCTGGTCTTCTTCCCGTTGCTCCCGTTATAAGTTTAAAATCATTTCCTGGGAATGGATCAGTTATACTAACAGGACGATAATAATATTCATTTGAAATAGTGGATACCGTTTTGCTATTACCTCTTGAACAATAGTTGATACAATCACTCTTACTAGCAAAACCATCCTTTATGTATCCCGTATCACAATATCTATCAACTTGACTATAGTTACTTGGATCACTTATTCCCTTACAAGCAGCACTACAAGATTGAATACAATCATCACTACTTTGATAATTAGCGGTGTCTACTGACCAGTTTTTATTACAATAAGTCTCAATCTTTTCTTTCTCTAAAGGTTTATATAACTTAGTACAAGTTCTGTTATCCGTATCATCTACACTATTTAAATCGTCAACTTTTTTATAACAAGTTAACTCAACTCCATTAACCTTTACTAGACCTCTTACTACTAGGGAACTCTTTACCGTTCCATCTTGATATTGCGTTCTTCTCGCATCCTTCCAATCAACAGTTAACTTATCGACATTACGCCACGTTTTAGAAGGCTCAACACGAAGTCCATAATTAGTAACGGAAGTACCACTGTAGGACGTAATACTCTTACCATTGTGTTCTAGACTGAAGGTTAACTTCTCACCACTTCTCTTTACTTCGATATTACACCTAGGACAATCATGACAAGGATCTATTTCGATTTTAGTAGGACAAGGTACTATCTTTCCACTCGATCCTTGAACATATCCATAGACATTATAAATTCCACCAGTTTTATACTTAGTTGATAAATCACTATAACGTTTATCAAATACTTTTCTACCATTTAAAACTGTGTTAGCATTATTTCCATTGTACTCAACTTCACCAATACCATATTTCTTAATTAAGTCAGAATCCTTTCCTCCTAGGTTTAAAGTGAATCGCAAATGAGTACCACTTACTAGATTTCTAGGATTGTAGTAGTGTCCATTACTATCTGGTCCTGGTGTTACATCAATACTACAAGTAAACTCTCCCCTAGTCTCATATTCACAGGTATTGGTACTTTCTTTATTAGTTGCACCTTTATCGTGCATAGTTACAATTGATGAATGGGTACTCTTTTCACTAGCATTGAAGTTAGTATAGTATTTTCTCTCTGGTGCACTATCTCCAGCATTACACTTACCACTAGTACTTGGTGAATATGTTTTTCCTGATTCACTACGCGATACACAAATTTTATCTAAACCGAACAACGATGAGTTAGTCGAAGTCAAAATAAATCTTTGGTAATTTGATCCGACAAGTCGTTGAACATATTTGCTACCACTCTTGTACGAATACCACGAATTAACCGTTCCACCACGGTAACTATCTTTTTGAACTTTATCTCCGTCACCAGTTATATTCTTCTCTACCAATTCAATTTTTCTAGTTGTACTAATCGTTTTATTACCAACTTTTTCTTTAAAAGTTACAGTAGAATTTTCGATAGTTGAAGAATTATATCTAAATTCATCGACATTTTCCCAAGCTCTTGAATTGAAGTCAGTAATAGCTCTTAATAAATTGCTTCTTTCCGTATTAGTATAAGCTGCCGCATAATCTAACTTCCACTTTTTATAGTTAAAAGTAAGTTCACACTTCTTATCACCAGCTTTAGTAATGTCATAAGAAAATCCTGTTCCTGGTTTATAAGATTTAGTAATATCAGGATAAGAAATAGTAGTATTAGTCGTACAATTTTTCATATATTGATAAGCCGCACGATTAGATACTTGAGCAACACTATTAACAGTACATTCTTTCTTCACTGAACTTGCATCAGCACCACACGCCGTATCTTTAAAATTACTAGTTGAACCGCTAGATGAACATGCAAAAGGCTCTTCTTTATAGTTACATTTATCTTTACTAGTTATACAATTTCTTTTACTAGATGAATTTTTTACATCTTCTTGTTGAGCACAGTAATTTTCAGCACATTGTAACAATGCATCTCCCTTTTTACCCGTACATACATCTTTACAACTCTGTTGGTATTCTTTTAACCAATAAACAGATATACCATAACCTGATCTAGGATCACTTCTAATCTGTGAACCAGCATTTGGACTTGAGCGTCCTTCTACTCTAAGTAAATATTTACCAGAATTTCCAACAAAGTTATAAATATCCGATTTTTTATTTGCACCATAAGCAGTATATAGAGCATTAGGCCAATGAACGTTCATATACTTTGTAATTCCACTGTAAGATGTATAATTTTTAAGCAATTCATAAATAGTTCCATAATGGTAAGCAGTACCACTTCCTCTGGGTTGAACTGCAGCCGTTGGCTCAATTACTAAATAGTAGGTATCAAAATCCTCCAAACTGATGGTGTAACCAAAATCTTTCTTTAACTCTTGTTGAATTTGCACGGAAGACTTGGATTTAGTTACGTTACCAGCACTATCGACGCTAGCAGCAAAGTAACGTTTTAAGACTGATTTACGGAAATTAGTCTCGGTACAACCTGATCCAAAAAGGCAGCTAAATCTATTCGTAAGTTTAATGGCGAAATTCCTGGTCCTTGTTCTTGTCATTTGCGGCGAATAACCATTAACTGTATAATCAAGTTTTCCCCTTCTATCTTTTGTTAAGTAAGCACCAGCAGTATTAACTGCATTTAAACTCGATACATCTGGATCGTCTTGAATCATATCGATACTTTTTGCCTTTGCCTGTAATTTCTTACCGTCATATTGGTAAAGAGTTAACCTAATTCCTTCAGCTACATATGTAAACTTACACGATGAACATCCATTAGCATTGGGAGTACCATCTCCATCAGATACGAAGTTATTAAAGCCACCTGGAGCAGCTTCAGCAACATTTAAATTGTTATTGATTACAACTACTGCAATGACCACTAGCATTAAAGGTATTATGATTATTTTAAATATTTTTTTCATATTACACCTCTAAATCTATTTTAATCTTATTCTTTTGATTTTTAATTTTCTTTATAATGATATAGATAATCCAAATTATTAAGATGACAACACCAATAGTTATTAAAATCGAAATAGCTAAATTATCAGTATACAACTTAATAAATTTTTCTTGCCAACTCTCTTCTTTTTTCTCTTCTTTAGGTTTTACCTCTTGTTTAGCTTTTTCAGCTTGGTATTCCTTTAGAGCTGTTTCAAATTCTTCATCGTTCTCAACTCTTCCACCATAATAGATATCACACAATTCAAAATCTTTATTTTCTTTCAACTTACACTCTTCTCTAGTGGAATAATCATTGTAGTGTGGAAGTTGATATTTTTTAGTATATAGAAGTTGAGAAGTACAGTCAGTAGCGTCAGATGCATAAATTTTAAAAGTTAATCCACGTCCATTAAGATACATCCCTAAATAGTAACTAGAACTATCTTCTTCACCGTCTTCATTAGGCATATAATAAAATCTTTTTTCATCCTGATCTTCGATATAGAACTTTTCGTCAAAGTTGTTGACTGAGACGAACATATAGTATACACGATATCCACTTGGTTCATTATCAAAAGTATGAGAAAACTCTATTTGGCGAGCTTCCCTTTTTAATCTGGTAAGTTCTTCACTTGAACATATACCATCTATATCATCTTCTTCAGCAGCATATACTACATTAAAACTTAAAAGCATAATAAAAGCAACAATTATAAACAACATTTTTTTATTCTTAACCATAAAATAGATACTCTCCTATCATATTAATACTAATAATAGTTTATAACAAAAATTATCAAAAAACAATGCTTGTTTAAAAGTTTTACTTTTAAAATAATTGACTAAGTTTAAAAGATGTTTTAAGATTACAAGTGAGGTGTAGTTTATGAAGAAGTTAACGATTATAACAGTTTTAATTATTACTCTACTTCTTACTGGATGTAATAATGGTGGACCTATATCAAATGTAAGTTATAAAAACTTCGCTAAAAAAGTTGAGAATAAAGATACCTTTATTTTAGAGGTTGTTCAAACTGGTTGTTCAAACTGTGCTGAATTCACTCCTAAATTCGAAGAGGTGTTAGAAGAAAAAGGACTTGAAGCTTATAGTATTAACATTTCTGATATGAGTGATGAAGATTATGAAAAATTCAACGAAGATTATGCAGTCGATGGAACCCCTACCGTTATATTTTTTACTAAGGGAAAAGAATCGAGTGTTCTAAAGAGAATAAATGGAAATCGCGATAAAGATTACATAATTCAAAAATTAGAATCAAATGGTTTTATCAAATAAAAACGAGGATTACTTTCCTCGTTTTATTATTCTATCAATAACGGAGTTTTTAACTTCTTTTTTATTTGGTTCTCCATCTGTTATAAATAAATTTTTTATATTCTTTTTAGGTAGTCTTATTTTAAAATCAGGTACTACTTTAACGTTGTAGACCATACTTTTATCATCCAATTTCTCACCGTCGACACACCAACTTCTTATTTGGTTATGACAAGTTATCTTTATGTTATCTGTCTTGTAAAAATAAAAACCTGGTACTTTAGTGATATCGCTAGTCGCAGCGTGAAACATACTTCTGATGACATCTTTTTTACGCGTCAAATTACAGAGTAAAACTTCGAATTTACCATCATCCAATTTAACTTCTTTATAGAATTTGTTAATCCCCGCAATACGGTTAGCACTGCTTAAAAGAAGAAACGAAAATAAGCCACGATATTTTTCACCATCTACTTCATAAGTGATATCGTACAATTTAGTGCGACTAAAAAATTCTTTAGTTGCTTCACCAATGTATGCGAGATAACCAAATTTTTTCTTTAGTTTACGACTAGTTTCGTATGGGACATTCATAAATTTTCCAAACCCAGCGACATAGACAAAAGGACTATCATTGATAGTACAGATATCAATATTTTTTTCTACCCCGTTCATTAACAATTTCAAATTTTCAACTGGATCACTGGCATAACCAAACATCGCCCCGATATCGTTAGTTGTTCCTAGAGGTATATGTGCTAAAGTAAGTCTATTATTTCTCTTTAAATTTCCTTTTACGGCCTCATTAAAAGTACCATCGCCACCCATCGAAATGACTAAATCACAATCCGGTAAACTAGATACTATCTCGGTAATATTGCCGCGATATTCCGATTTTATTATTTCAGCATCATATCCATTATCTAAAAGTATATCTATATAGCTAGCAAAAAAGTCTTTTTTTATTTTTCTACCACTATGAGGGTTGTACACAACAACACACTTTTTCAAGAGTATCACTCCAAATCTAAAATAATTATAGTTTTTAAAATTTAAAAAGTCAATTATCCTTAACTTCGATACCTAAACACGATACAATTAAGCTTGCCTGATACGGATTTATGACTAGTCCACGAAGAGAATCGATATCAAAAACGATACCTTCGATGTTACAAGTCGATAAGTTAATTCCCTTTAAATTGGTTTTAAATAACTCGCTTTTCTCGAGATCAGTTTCTACAAAATCTATATTCTTTAATTGAACTTCGACAAAGACACTTTCTTTTAGACGAGATTTTTTAAATTTTATAAAATCAAGTCTCGCATAACTAAAATTGCCATACGTCAAATCACACTCTTCAAAAGAAACACTTCTGAGTAACGAAGAAGAAAAATCAATTCCTGTCATCTTACACTTTTTAAAACAACTCCTGATGATCGTTCTAGAACTCATAACTTGATTAGATATGGAACAATCTTCAAAAAGGCAATCGATAAAATCGACATTTATAAGTTTTCCATTAAAGTCAACATTTTTAAATACACAACCATTAAATTCAATCCCAAAGATGTCAAAATTTATCGTTTCATTTGTAAATTGACAATCAAAAACGTTTTCCAAAAAATTTTCTTTTTTAATTTCTAGTACATCTAAATTGTTGGTAATCTTGGGATTTTGAAAGGAATTGTTCTTCATATTTTTACATCACCAAATAAATTATATCACTTATTATAATTGTTTACTAATCATTTATATGCTATGATTTAAGAGAGCCTATAGTACTCTCAAAAATTTATTGAGAGGTGATATTATATGACGAAATATGTATTCGTAACCGGAGGTGTAGTATCTGGTCTTGGTAAAGGTATCACGGCATCGAGCTTAGCCCTACTTTTAAAATCACGCGGGTATAAAGTGTTCATGCAAAAGTTTGATCCCTATATCAATGTTGATCCTGGTACTATGTCTCCTTTTCAACATGGTGAAGTATATGTTACTTATGACGGAAGTGAGACGGATCTCGATTTAGGACATTATGAGAGATTTATCGATGAAGAGTTAAATTATACTTCAAACATTACAACCGGTAAAATTTATTCTTCCGTTATCGAGCGTGAAAGACGCGGTGATTTTCTTGGAGCAACCGTTCAAATTGTTCCTCACATCACGAACGAAATAAAAAATAAGGTATATGAAGCTGGTGAGACTTCTAAAGCTGATATTGTCATCACCGAAATCGGTGGTACCATTGGTGATATCGAATCACAAGCTTTTATCGAATCTCTTCGACAACTGCGCAATGAATTGGGAAAAGAAAATACTTTATTTGTTCACACTACTCTAGTTCCTCTAATTTATGGATCGGATGAACTAGAGTAGTGTGAACAAATAAAGTATTTTC
>CANRCI010000047.1 GCA_947629075.1 uncultured Bacilli bacterium
ATACAAATTTATATGCCAAAAGGCAAGTTTAACAAAGGCGTTCAATCGATCAGCAATCAAATACTTTTTAAATAATCCCCAAAGTATTCGCTGATATCCAAAACAAAAATCTTGATAACTAGTTCTCTTTCCAGCACATATATCATCTTTTACTTGACCAAATCTAGCAATTGGACCTTCCATAATTGTTGGAAAGAAAGATAGATAAAGAAATACTTTTAAAATATTTGTATCAGCTTCTACCTTCTCATTATATACATCTACTAAATACGACAAAGCTTGTAATGTATAAAAAGATATACCAATCGGAGCTAAATGTTTTACGACTTTTAATTTGAAATTAATATTGATAATATCTAACGCTTTGTTCAATATTTTAGAAAAGAACTTCAAATACTTAAAATAAAATAAGAAGATAATATTAAATAAAATTGTAATTGTCAAAATTATTTTTTTCTTACGTCTATATTTTAACTTAAATGCTTTCTTATCTTCTTTTTTTATCCCTTGTATTTTTTCGTCTCTCACACTATCAATTTTTTTCATAAGTAATCCAGCTATATAGATAGACAATGATGATAAAATTATGAAAAAAATCAATTTACCACTAAGTAACCAAAAGAAAATATAACTGACTATTAACAATAAAATTGGTCTTAATTTCCTTGGTATTATATTGTATACAATTATAACTATTGGTAAAAACAACAAGAAGTATCTAGCTTCAAAATAAGTCATTAATTGTCCTCTTGTAGTCTTTCAATTAGCTCCCAAATCTTTTTAGCTGAATTAAAATTAGCAGGTATAATCTCAACAGTTGGTACTTGGACATCAAATTCATCTTCAATCTCACTTATTAGAGATAAAATAGTTAATGAATCTAAATGTCTAGCATCAACTAAATCCTCACATGTTTCATAATCTACATCTGGTTGTAATTCTTCTAAAATTTCTATTAATTTTTCCATAATATCACTCCTTTACTTCTTTTGGAAAATTCAATTCACTTGTTTTAATGTTTTCTCTAACTAATATCGTAGTTTTACCTTTATTCAATATAACTTTAGGTAAGTCTCTACTCAAGAATAGAGATATACCTTCAGTACTAGAGTAGGCACCAACATTTTTAAAGATAAAGACGTCATTTATTTGTAATGTTCTCGTCGTTATGTTTTTAACTAAAAAGTCATTGGTTGTACATAGGGAACCACATAGGCTATAAGTGGCAGTTTCTTTAGTATCACTTTTAGGCAATATCTCGTAATGCGGAATTTTCATCGCCATAGTTTGTCCATAGTAAACCAAATGATTAATACCACCATCAACAATTACGTAGTTACCAAATTTATTCTTCTTCATATCGACTACTTTAGTTAAATAAGAACCACAAGATGCAGCGATGCTACGACCGATTTCAATGGCTACTTTTCTATTTTTTATCTTGTCGAGAATGTTTTTTATTTCCTCTAAAAATGCATCTTCATCGAATTCATCACCTTGGTAATAAAATACTGGAAGACCAGGTCCGTATTCGATTTCTTTTATATTTAGATCATAATCTTTTTCTAGTTCATCAGTAAATTCGATTAAGTGTTCTATTTCTTTATTGATTAATTTCAGTGAATGTTTCTGTGTTCCGGAAAAGTATTCAAGACCATCAATAATAATAAGTGAATTATGATTCTTTTCGATAATCTTTCGGACATCACTTTCACATACTCCAAATTGATTACCACTAGTAAGACGAATCAAAACGTTAATCTTACGATTATATTTTTTAGTTAGTTGATCTAATAATTCATACTGGTTAATAGATTCGATCGTATACTTAAGAATATCATCATAATTTTTAATCATGTTCTCTATAGTATTTACATCTTTATAGACTCCCGAAATAACCATCTTTTGGTGATCAATATTTAATTCATTACAAATGTCAAATTCCCCAGGACTACATATTTCATATCTCGATATATCATTTTCTAATTCTTTAGCGATAAACGAATTAGCTTTAACGGCGTATACTAAATCATATTTTGGTCCCAATTTACTTTTTAGATAGTTAACTCTTTTTAAAAGTTCATCGATATCGTATACATAACTAGGAGTTCCATATTTATCAATTATTTTTTCGTATTCCACCATATTACTTCTCCTTTAACTTCATAAGTTCTTTTCTGTCGATTTTCCCATTTTTAGTAATTGGGAAATTATCTAATTTAATAAGTTTAGTGGGCATCATGTATACAGGTAATAATTGTTTTAATTTTAAAGTTAAGTCTTTCTTTGAAATATCTCCGATATAAAATCCATACAATCTCTGTTTATCTTCATCGAATAAACAACAACTTCGTACAACCTCGTCAATATCCATTAAGGATTTTTCTATTTCTTCCAGTTCAATTCGATGTCCCAAATATTTTATTTGGAAATCTTTTCGTCCGTTGAAAACGATATCATCATCTTCATTATAATATCCTAAATCACCAGTACGATAAATCATATCGATGTATAGAGAATTATTAGGGTTCTGAACAAAATGTTCATTAGTTTGTTTAACATTATTATAATATCCCAGTCCTAAAGCAGTTCCTGAAACACATATTTCTCCAACTTTATTTTGATTAGTAACAACATGTCCATCATCATCTAACAAAAACACTCGTTCATTTGGAAAAGCTTTACCAACAGGTATTTTATCTTCATAATTTTTATTTCGATCGATTACATAATATAAGCAGTTACAAGTTATTTCAGTTGGTCCATAAATGTTTACAAAAGTTGTCTTGGGTAGTTTTTCCATCCATATCTTTAAATGTTTTAAAGGCATCACTTCACCACTAAACAAAATCTTTTTAACTGTAGTAGGAACCTTATAGTCTAACCCGTGAAAAGTTGTGATTAAACAAAGTGCTGAAACGGCCCAAGTCATCGTCGTAATTTTATTTTCCGAAATGTAATCCAATAACAGGCTAGGATTAGAAAAATATCTCTTCGGTATGATAAGAAGCGTAGCTCCCATTTTAAATGCTGAAAAAATATCTTTTACCGAAACATCGAAATCAAAAGGAGCTTGGTTACCGATTATATCTTCATCGTCAAAATTAAAAAGATTGGTAAAGACATCGATAAAGTCAATTACTGAACGATGTGATATGACAACTCCTTTAGGAACTCCCGTTGATCCCGAAGTAAAGTTAACGTACAAAGGGTCACAATCGATATGCCTCTCATAACATTTATTCAAGATATCATTATCGATTTTTCCTTTTTTTAAGTCTTCAATTTTATTAATCTCTAAATCATTAAAGTATTTTGTAGCTAATTCATAATGTTCATCATCCGTAATAACCATTTTAGAATTAATGACTGATTTAATTTGTAAAATTCTATTTTCTGGTAACTCTGGATTAATTAAACTATAAAAACATCCACCATAAATAACTCCAAAAAAAGCTATTAAAGTGTCGATTCCCTTATCCATAAAAATAATAATAGGCTCATTAAAACATTTAGTTCCAATATAAGAGCCAACTATTTTACTATACTCATTAAAATCTCTATAAGTTATCTTTTTATCCTCTTCAATAACAGCTATTTTATCACTGTATTTTTGACATGATTTTTTTAAATAATCTAATACATTATACATATCTCTCACCTGATAAAACCTAATTCAAGATACATTATATACCTCTTACATAATAGTAGTCCATAACTTTTAGGTTGCTTTTTAACAATTTTTCTTAACATATATAGATATCACCACAATAAATAGTTATCGTTGATTATACTGCCTTCCTCTTGCCATTTTGTCAACTATTTCTGTATCGCGTTCAACATTTACAAATAATTGATAAGGTTCGATATTTAGTGATTCAGCGATTAGTTCAATTTTAGGAATGGTAGGGCAGTGTAGACCTCTTTCAACATCAGTTATATATCTAGGGCTCAACTTACTTAGTTCCGCAAGTTTTTCTTGAGAGTAATTGTTTAAGTATCGGTAATATTTAATATTAAAAATCAATAGATCTTTTAAGGTATCAAATTCCACCATCATACTACACCTCTACACATATGTATGATATTATTTACTGCAAAAAAATCACACGAACTATTTACTGCGAGTTTTTATTGTGATAAACTTTTTTTGTGGCAAAAATAAGGGTGTAAAACAATAAAAAATTAAGTCTTATCAATAAAATGTCATCAATGATAAGTATTTTTCGTTTGATAGAGCATAAACATAGATTTAAGGTGAGAGAATTGAAAAAATTAAATAAGAAATATCGCAGAAAAATTATAGTTTTATCTATTATAATAATATCTTTTATATTGAGCTTAGTAATCGGCTGGCTTTTTAACCTAAAATTTTGGTTAATTGGAATGATTTTTGTAGTAATATCGACATTTTTATTAGGTTTATATTATTACAAGATAAAGGTCTATAACAAAGGGTATGCTAAACAAATACCAGTTTTTACTTGGCATCGCATCGTAACTGATGAAATGAAAAGAACAGTATACTCAGATAATCAATGGGCTCATTCGGTTACAGTGTTTGAACAACAGATGAAGTATCTGCACGACCATCACTATAGAACTTTATCACTAGATGAATTTTATGATTGGTATACTGGTAAACGAAGGTTTAGAAAAAAGACAGTCGTCATAACTTTTGATGATGGTAATGCGGATGACTATTATTTGGTCTTACCGATTTTAAAGAAATATAAATTAAAAGCAACTACTTTTATAGTGGGATATAGAACTGAAGATAAATCTTATCAACCGTGGACTCCTGAAAAAAGAACTTATATAACTAAAGAAATGATGCAAAAAGTTGCCAAGACATATCCGAATTGGCAGTTTGAAAGTCATACTTGGGACATGCACAAAGTAGATAAAAATGGTAAAGAACATTTATTAAATTTAACTCCTCGTCAGATAGCACTAGACTTTAAGAAAAACAGTGTATTTGGCTTTAAATATCTAGCTTATCCATACGGTATATACAATGATGCGATAAAAAAGGAGTTGGAGAAAAACAACTACCGTTTAGCATTTGGATTTAGAGATCACGAATACGCAACTAGAAAAAGTAAAAGATATCAAATACCAAGAATAAAAATAAATGGTTTCAGTACAGTTGAGACTTTAAAAGAATGGTTGAATTATTAAAAAAGCTTGTAAATTAATACAAGTTTTTTCTTTATCTTATCATCTCAGCAACTATTTGCTTTCTCTTTACCGGTCCATTGACACGTGAATCATTACTATTATTTCGATTATCACCCATAACGAAGTATTCATCATCTTTTAGAGTTATTTTCAGATCAAAAGTATTCATTTTTTCTTTAATATAGTTTTCTTTTTTCTCCTTACCATTGATGTACAATACATTATTTTTTATCTCAACGGTATCACCAGGAAGACCAATAATTCTTTTGATAATTCGACTTTTATTGTTATATTGTTTTAAGGTAACGTCGCATATTACGATATCGTTGTAATTATAATTTTTGGAATACGGATCTACTAATATAACTTGTCCATCGTGTAGGGTATTGTCCATTGAACTACCATCTATCACTGAAATTGGTATAAAGTAGTCGATTATTATTGATCCAATACATATGATGAAAATGATAATGAACGGTATAGAGTTAACTATATTTCTTTGTCTAATTAATTTAATTATCTCAAATAGGGTAATTAAACCAATTATACTTGCCAATACCTTAAAAATTATATCTTTTGTTTCATAACTTAATTCATCTAATTTAGTTACTCTATTTTTATCTTTTTTAGTAGCTATAGTATAAGTATATTCATCATCTTCAGTTTTAAAAGTTATCGGTATAACATTTTTATCTTTGGCATCGATCAATCCCAAGTCTCCAATAACTTCGACATCATCTTGTTCAACTCTAGTACCAAGATATATTTTAGATAAATTATTGGGAATAGTAAACATCATGTTTTTGCTCATAATTTCTTCTGAAATACCGTAATAAATATGAATTTTAGATAAGTCAATGGGATGTTTTGGAGTATCTTCTTTAGTTATTTTAAAGTGATATGTTACTTTTTCTTTGTCTTTAGTAACTATTAAGTCATGACGAGTAACTTTATCTTTAAGTTCAACAACGCCATCACCTTGGAAAGAAACTCCCTCTTCAGTAGAAGATACAGTAATTTCTAATTTTTCTACTCTAAAAGATGTTCCAAAATTATACGAGTATTGTCCATCTTTTAACTTTAGTTCCAATCCATTGATATTAACATTCAATTTATTTACATCTATAGCCTTACAATTAGGAATAAAAACTAAAAAAGATAAAATCAAAAAGACTAATAAATTTAATTTCTTATACATAAATCTCACCCTTTATTTTAATTTAATTATATTTATAATTACTATCAGTTACTTATCTAAAAACATCGCATAATATTCTTCATAACTTAAATTGTTTTTATAAATATACGTTGCAATATCAACACCGACATAGCGAAAATGCCAAGCTTCTGAAGATATACCAGTAATATTTATCTTATCTTCTGGATAGCGATGAATAAAACCATATTTATAGGAGTTTTCAAGTGTCCATTGATATTCTTTGGATTCTTTAAAGATGTTTGAATTCTTACTCTTTATATCGACTGCTAAACCTGTATGATGTTCGGAATATCCTGGTCGTGTTACATATTTTTCATTATATTTAATACCATATAATTTTAAGTATATATCCCAAGTTTTTTGTTGCGCTTTTAAATCGCGATACGTAGAATTGGCTAAAATATCATAACCCTGTTTACGAGCATCACGGCACATTTTTTCAAATGCCTTAGCTGCTTCTTTATACATAAGATTTTGATCATCTATTGAACAGTCTTCACTTATTTGGACTAAATCAGGTGCTTTGAATTTATCACTTACTCCATGATATTTATTAACTAACATAGTTGTTGAAAATTTATTAGTTAAAGTTGTATCCTTATAGTAATCTTTATCTAGACCAATATTGACATAAAGAACTGTTTTTTCATAATCACCATTAAAATATTTACGATAACGATCGAAGTTCTCTTCTTTAAAATACTTAACAGTTAAATAATCGCTAATGTCGTTAATGTGTTCATCAAATAATTTAGAGTAAAAACCGTCACTTACTTTACTATTAATATTGTTAATATCATCAACTGTATACTTTAAAGCGAGTAACTTATTAACATTTTTCAAGAAATTAGATCGGTTGTAATACTTAATATCCATGTATGATTTGTAGTTATCTTTGATGAAGTCTTTGTCCTTTATAGTCTTATCGAGAGTTTTACTGTAATCTTTAGAAATTACATCATCATAGATGTTTAATGATAAAATTTCGACACTAGAAGAAAGACTATAATTATGACCAACTAATTTGAAAATATTACGGATAGGGAAATATAAAGCTACTACTAGAATTAAGATAATTACTAATAAAAGAATTTTAAATGGTAATTTAAGTCGTAATTTCTTTTTCACTTCGCACACCACCCAACTAATTATTACTATTTTGTTCATTAAATATTATACCAAAAAATGATATGCTTTTTAAGATGGTAGTATAAAAACGTTTCAGTTTATTTTAATAAAAAAATCTAGCTATTCTATTCACTAGATATAATTTAATAGGTGGTAGGGGATGAGGAAAATCATCCCTTACAATTCACTCTTTAATGATAAATATGTTTATTAATTTATACTATCTTCTTAGGTTGTTCTTTACTAGGATAAAACTCTTTATATACATCAAAGAAATTTGTAGAAGCTTCAGCAAAAGAATTATTTAAATCATCTAAAGAAACATTACGACTAGCTCTTATTTCAACCAAATCATTAGGATTTTTGCCCTGCATCTGCAATCTGAAAGAATTCAAATGATTAGTTAATTCAGCAAGGAAAAAACCTCTATTGGTCGGATCAAAAGCTTTTCTTCGAGATGCTATATCAACAATTCTATCAAATGGTGAGACAATTCCTTTATCAGTTGCCATTAAATCAGCAATATTTAAAATCAAATCATAATCTGTATATTGATACTTTTCCAAGAATAAAGTTATATCATCTTTTTTAGCTGTCGGATCGAAATGTGATATACCTTCATCATCTACATAAAATCCTGGTTCAGCTTGCTCATTTGATGAACAACGTCCACCGGCCAAAAACGAATGCGTTAAACAGGCAATAGCTTCACTTTCCCAACCTTGATCAACCAACATTTCATAACCGCGTATCGTATGACTAAAATCATGAGTTTGTTTTCTGCCAATATCGTGTAATAGGCCCAATATTTTAGCTTTATTTGGATCAAGACCAATTGTATCAGCTAATTGACCACATAGAATAGATTCAAATAGAGAGTGACTTAACCATGAAGATGTATTAATTTTGCCATCCATAATCGTCTTGTTTCCCAAATGAGTACCATTCTCAATACAATATAAAGCTAACGTGTATACAACTTTCTTAGTTGAATCATCACAATTTAGTTTATCTGGAAGGCTTTGTCCTTGCGTAATCGCATAGGCTTCATCAAAAGTAAGATTTTTATCGGAATGATAATCCATTATTAATCGACATAAATTATCTAAATCCATTTTGTCAATCCCATTGATTAGGACAAAGAAAGCATCGTATAAGGTATGATTGTTGTCTTGGGTTTCTTTAAACTCAAAAGCTTTATCTCTATAGAAATCATTTTTGAACATCAATTCCATTTTTACCCTCCATAGTAATTTTAACATATTTATTCAATTTATAATAATTGTATTTTATGTAGTTTACATACTCATTATAAATTATTTGAATTTCTTTTTCTTATGAGATATATTTGTCAGAAAATTCTTCACACTAATGATGCTCATCAAATAAAGTTGATGTTTTTAATTATAAGAGGCACTTACAAGTCAAGTTGTTTCCAATTTTTAAAAAATTTTAAAGTAAAATCCTAGTAATCGAATTGACTACTAGGATTTTTCATTTGGTAAAGCTATTTTAAATGCTGTTGCAGGAGTCTTTCCATCTCCACCTGTTATAATGACATCTTCACTTAAAGTAATACATGGCTTTACTGCAAAAAACGATTCATGAGTGTATTGATCTATACCTTGAGAGCCTGGCACAAATGCTCCAATCATTGGGTAGCCATCATTACCATATGGAGTCATTGTAGCAGTCAGATGATCAACTGTATCACTTCTCCCTAATGGATAAGCAAATAATTCACCAACAATCGGAAGTCCAACATATCCTGTCCAAGTCTTATTTGTCCTTACACAATCTTTAGTCGTGTCGTCTGTATTTATTTCTTTACATATAGTATTTTTATAACTACCAATATTACTTCCATCTTCAGGTTTAACTTGAGCAGGTGCTACATAATATGTATCTTGAACTAAATATTTTTTTATATCTTGTTGTTCAAGCCATGGTCCATTTAAATATGCTCCCCAATAAGTTTCGTCGCCTGAATCAACAATCTCTTTATAAGTTTTCATTATCATATCACCAAATGGTTTGCTCAAAAAAACACCCTTTTCATCTGTGACATAATTAGCACTTTTTAATTTAGTTACAGTTTGGCCATTTTGGTCATGAATATTTACTATACGGTATAACATATTATTAATTTCAACAAGTTCTCCTGGAGTTCTTTCATTTATGCGATCCCCAGGTCGAGCTGCTTGTATATCATCTAATAAAACAAAGGGGTCATTTTCTGTTCCTGTACCACTAAACTTAACATCGGCTTTTAAAACTACCACAGGGCGAACTCCATAAGCGGTACTTGGCACTTTCCATCCTGTAAAACCTCCCTCTGTGGTCATTCCAGCAACAGCTGTAGAACGAGCGTAATTGGAATCCTCAATAGGTGATGAGAACCACCAATTATGTCCAATATTTAAAAAACTATCTTTACCATAACTGGCAGTCTTGTTAAATTCGTAAGAATTTAATAAACCAACGGGGGCTTGTGTTTTATGAGGCGGAGTAACATAGCACCAAGAATACCAATGTGATATATCCCAAGTAGCATCTTCCACTAATATGTTTTTATGATTATATAAAGTTTCTAAAAAATCTTCATTTAACCATTGTTTTATATATGAGTTATCAAAGAATCCAGTTTCACCAAAATTTATAGCCGACAAAGCATTTTCGGTAATCATTTTTACTGATCCATCATTTAATATTTCTGTTA
>CANRCI010000048.1 GCA_947629075.1 uncultured Bacilli bacterium
CCATCGAATCGACAACGCGGATGAAAGCTTCATAACTGTGAAATAGACCGTGTCTGCCAGTGAGAAGATAACCTTCCAAAAGACCTTCACAGATGTTTTCGGATAAGAAACTATCCATAACTCGGCCGTCACTTCCTAGAAATTCATCATCTTTTATCTTAGTGTGATTCCACGTTCTGTTTTCTAGTTCAAATACTTTGTTAAGTCGATTTGACAAAGCTTCGTCGGGACTGAAAATGCGATAATTTTTATTCTTTCTGTTATCTTTAAAAATATCTCTTATGAATTCTCCTAAACTCATCATGTCACTATTTAGCGTTTTTCCACGTTCAACTTCAATCATGTATTTAGAAACATCAGGAACAATTAAATCTTTGAGAAGCAATCCACCATTGGCATAGGGACTGTTTCCCATTCTCTTTTCTTTTTTAGGAACTAATTCTTTTAGTTCGGGAATTAATTTGCCATCATCGGTAAAAAGCTCTTCAGGTCGATAACGTTTTAACCACTTCTCAAGAATTGCTAGGTGACTTTCTTTTTCCATACTGATTGGAACTTGGTGAGCTCTAAAAGTTCCTTCGATAGCTTTATTATCGACTGTTTTTGGTCCGGTCCAACCCTTAGGAGTTCTAAGAATTACAACGGGGTATTTAATTTCTTTAGCATTGCCGTCTTTAATATCTTTGATATCTTTTACTACTTTGTCTAGGGTACTAGCCATTAAAAGATGCATACTCTTGGGCTCACTTCCTTCGACAAAATAAGGTTTATAAGAAAGAGAAGTAAAGAATTTCTCCAAGTCTTTATCATCCATTCTTGAAAAGATAGTCGGATTACTTATTTTATAACCATTGAGATGTAAAATAGGTAGGACTATTCCGTCTGATTGGGGATTAACAAATTTATTTAAGTGCCAACTCGTCGCTAAAGTTGCCGTTTCAGCTTCACCATCACCGATTACGCAACAAGCTATCAAATTGGGATTGTCCAAAACACTTCCATAAGCGTGAACTAATGAATAACCGAGTTCTCCACCTTCATTTATCGAACCTGGAACTTCTGGTGCTACATGACTTGAAGTTCCTCCGGGAAAAGAAAACTGCTTAAACAATTTCTTTAATCCATCTATGTCTTCAGTAATCTCTGGATATTTTTCGGTATAAGTACCCTCTAAATAAGTATTGCTTATCAAACTATTACCACCATGACCAGGTCCAGCAATATAGATCATATCTAAATCGTATTTATTAATAATTCTATTGAGATGGGTGTAGATAAAATTTTGACCAGGGACAGTTCCCCAATGACCGACAATTCTTTTCTTGACATCATTTCTCTCTAATTTTCTCTTCAACAGTGGATTGTCGATAAGATATAATTGACAAGCCGATAAGTAATTTAAGGCTCTAAAATACGCATCCATTTTCTTTAAATAATTAATTGATATCGTATCATCATTACTAGTTTTTAATTCTTCTTCGGTTTTATTAAACATAATAGGCCTCCTAGTATTATTATATACTCCATAATTTTACTATATAACTAAAACTAGTTCAATATTTGAAATGTATATATGTTATAATAATAGTGGTGATGCTTTTGAAAAAGTATAAAAGATTGATACCAATTATAGCCTTATTTATCATAGGAATTCTTTCCTTTACACTGCTATTTTACAGTGGTCTAAAAAATAGAGGGATGAATAATAAAATAAAAGATGAAGTAATTTCTCATCTAAAAAATAAATATAGTCGCAATTTTTCTATTGAAGATATCTCTTCTAATGCCATTGTCTACATAAGAGATAACTGTGAAGAGGATTGTGAAACGATAATTAATGGTTCGCATTACTATGAGATAACAGCTGTCAGTGATGATGTTAAGTTTAATGTGGTCTATGTGCGTTATGACAATAATAACTTTGATAAATTTAAAGATTATGATATTCCCGTCAGTGGTATTTATGACGATTACATATATAAATATAAAATTGATGAATTAAACGATAATTTAAAATCAACAATCAAGAACAATTTTAAAACTTATGAATGGGATACTTATTTTTCAACTATTTCTAATGAGACGATACCGATAATTTATTCGCTTACTAGTGATGAAGATATCGAAAAGATAGAACGTTATGACAAGTTAGATCTGAGTATTTCTCTTAGTGATTATTTTTCCGAATTTTCTCGTCTCAATCCTGCTAGTGACATCAATATGTCTATCGATATAAAAGAAGATATCACCAAAGATAATTTGGAAAACTTCAAGAAAAGAGTTAAAAAGTTAGTTACTAAAATAAAAGATTTGGGCTTTTCTTCGTATGAAATTAATTTTACGGCCTATAACTATTTAACTTGTCAAGTTAGTGAAACCGAAGGTGATGAAATATATTTACTTTTTGACTATGCGATATATTCTGATATTTCTGATTCCGATAAACTTACAATGTATACTTACAAATAAAAAAACGCTTTTGAAGCGTTTTAATTTTACAAAATTGGTAAGATACTGAAGAACTGGAATATCGTACCACCTAAGACAAAGAAATGCCATACGGAATGCATATATTTTATATTTTTACCTAGAGCAAAGATGACAGCTCCAATCGTGTATACAATTCCCCCAGTTATTAAAAGTACTAATGCATAGTGGGGCATTGCTTTAACTAACGGATTGATAGCGAATAAAATTATCCAACCCTCAAATAGGTACAAGACCATTGAAAGATGTTTAAACTTCTCTAAATTTATACTGTTTAAGACGATTCCAATAATCGTTATTAACCAAACAGCAATCATCAAAATTATCCCCGTTGTTCCCTTTAAAACCAGTAGAGCAAAAGGAGTATAACTACCAGCGATAAGTAAGAAAATGCTACAGTGATCTATAATTCTAAATACTCGTTTGGCTTTATTAGGTTTTAACGCATGATATATACAACTCATGACGTAAAGAACGATAATCGATAGAGTATAAATAATACTACAAATAATAGCTAATGGATTAGAGTGAATCGAAGATATGACGACTGTTATTACCAAAGCTGCAATTCCTAATGCTGCTCCAATCCCATGAGATATAGAATTTATCAATTCTTCGGCTAGAGTATATCTAACTTTTTCTTCTTTCATAAATCCTTCCTCCTTGTATAATACTTTATTTTATATTATGTTTAAAGTCAAGATTTCTTTAATTCTTTTAGTAAGTGTGTTATAATAGCTATCGGTGTGAGGTGGTTGGACTGAAAAATAGGAAATTGGATATCATTTATGAAGATAGAGATATAATTGTCGTCAATAAACCGACTAATCTTTTAACGATATCAACTGATAACGAGAAAGAGAAAACTTTATTTCATCAGGTCATGATGTATTTGAAAAAAAAGAATAAAAATAATAAAGTTTTTATCGTTCATCGCTTAGATCGCGACACTAGTGGAATTGTGGTTTTTGCTAAAAGTGAAGAGATGAAACATCTATTACAAGATGACTGGAACAATCTCGCAATAAATCGCGGCTATGTAGCTGTTGTCGAGGGAAAGCCACCTAAAAATAAAGGAGTTAAGCGAAGTTGGTTAAAAGAGACTAAAACTTTATTAGTCTATTCATCTACTAAAATGGGAGATGGTAAAGAAGCTATTACGGAGTATCGAACTGTCTACAACAGTAATCTTTTCACCTTGTTAGACATAAAGATAAAAACCGGAAGAAAAAATCAGATTCGCGTTCATATGAAAGATTTAGGTTGTCCAATTGTCGGGGATAAAAAATATGGTGCTAAGACCAATCCGATGCGTCGACTTATGTTACATCACAACTTATTGGAACTTGTAAATCCTAAAACTGGAAAAGTTATGAAATTTGAGACTGATATACCAAACAATTTTATAAAAATAATGGATATGTAATTATAAATGAGGGCTAGAACTAGATTGATAATCTGAGTACTGGTCCTTTTTGACACTTTGAATAAAACATTAGAGTAGATATTATTAAATATATGATATAATTGTATTAGTAAAAATAGCGAGGTGCTTTTATGTTAGTAGGTAATTGTACATTTAGGGAACTAGATCAACGATGGGTCGCGATAGAAAATAAAAGAATGGTCAAAAAATTAGCTAAGAAGCTTAAACATAAAGAGTGGATACCACCACTATTTGGTTATTTTTATATCGATAGAGAAGAGGGCCTTTCTTTGAGAGTTATGGGTAATGTCGAAAAAGATGGTTATAATAAATTGTATTTATCGGATTATTTTAGAGAGAATGAAATAGTAGTAAGTGTTGAGGTTATTGAAAAGTTTAATGTTGAGTTTATCGATAGTGATGTAGTTAATAAAATAAATGGTACTAAAGAGATTGAAGAAGATTTAGCTTTTAACTATGAGAGTGAATTAAATCTTTTAAAAACTCGTGAGATAGAGGAAATAGATCCTTTTAGAAATGAAACCTTTCCCGATGATGTACAAGTTCTTTTAGAAAGTAATGATGATGATCCTGATGAGTTATTGTGGGCTAGAATCGAAGGAATTATGAAGAAAGACGTATTGATTTGTCATCTTCTTACCGAGTCTTATTATAATGAACAATATAAAGAAGATACGATGGTTGGAGTTCGATATTTTGAAGAGAGTAAAGACGAGGAAGAATGTTTAAAAATAGTTGGACTTATTAAGAGAAAGGAGAAAAGTGATTAGTATGACACCACATATTGAAGCTTTGGATGGCGATATTGCTGAAGTGGTAATTATGCCGGGAGATCCGAAAAGAGCTAAATACATTGCTGATAACTATTTAACTGATGCCAAGTGTATTAACGAAGTTCGAGGAATGCTAGGGTTTACTGGATTTTATAAAGGAAAAAGAGTGACCGTTATGGCATCGGGTATGGGAATGCCAAGTATGGGAATTTATTCTTATGAATTGTACAAGTTCTATAATGTAAAGAAAATTATTAGAGTAGGTAGTTGTGGATCTTACGATGAAAAGTTAGATATCTACAGTTTAATTCTTGCTAGTGAGGCATATTCTGATACCGCTTTTGCGAAGATTCAAAATGGAGATGTTAGTGATGTGATGAAGCCATCGATGAAACTCAACGAAGAAATAATCGCCAAAGCTAAAGAGATGAATTTTGATTTAACAGTTGGTAGAATTTATTCGTCAGATGTTTTCTATAGTGATACGTCATATCTCGATAGAAAAAAACAAAGTCAAGCGCTTGCAGTTGAGATGGAGTCATTCGCACTATTTCACATAGCTAAAGTATTAAATAGAGAAGCTGCTTGTCTTTTGACCGTATCCGATAGTTTTGTCTCTAAAAAAGAGACGACTAGTCAAGAAAGAGAAACTAGTTTTGACAAGATGATAGAGTTAGCGCTAGAAGCAATTTAAAAAGAGAAATCATTAATTTCTGATTTCTCTTTTTATTAATTTAGCATGTACAACAAAACGTTCATCATTATTTCCTTTACAAGTAGATAGAGTTAGTATTTTATCATTTTCATCTACTTGAGCATTAAATTTAACAGTACTTCTATCTTTTATAGTTTTTACAAATTTCTTAAAATCACTAGTTGATGTAAACTTTGTCTTGATGTAATAACCTTCTTTTTTGATGGTATAAATACTGAATACTTGCCACATCGTATTTTCAGTTGGAGTAGATAAGTGAACGATGTGATTACTAGTATTTTTATACCAACTCTCGTTCATCGTCTTTTTCAAAGTTCCGAACATCGTTCCGGTAAGACGACTGTGACCATAGATGATTGTATTTTTTGAAAGATTAGTACTACTGTTACGATAATCCATGAAGATCCAACCAGCCGTATTTTCACTCTTGTCAAAAGCGTGAGTTAAATAATACTTGTTATCACTATGTTTTACAACCGGATAATTTATATTAGTACCATTAACTTTAATCCAACCGACCGTTTCACTATTCTTCTTAATCAAATCTTTAAAATTGATACTCAACATATCCATCTTCATATATTTGTAATAATCGCTGTCTCGCAATTGGGCATCCGGTGGATTTATCTGTTCAACCTTATAATTAACTCTATCCTTATCCGACTCGATATAGTCTTCTGCATTTATCTCATCCGATAATTTATCTATTTTATTATTATCACTATACCAAGTTACCATTTTATAGATTGAAAAACCTAGTACCGCTAACGAACATATAAAGATAAGACCGAAAATGAATAGTTTTATTTTTCTAGCCTTAGAATGATTCCTTCTCATTCTAGTATCTTTACGTTTAGCTTTATTATTCTTCTTTTTCTTTACAGTAGTACTTCTATATTGTGTTTTTTTTGAACTTTTTCTATTAACCATATTAATCCCATCCTAAGCTATGTTTTATTATAACATAAAAATAGATATTTATAAACATAAATTATTACTTAATAAATATAATTAACCGAGGTGGATTATGAACAAATATAAGGTATGCGTTTATGCGATTAGTAAAAATGAAGAAAAGTTTGTCGATCGTTGGGTAGATTCGATGCAGGAAGCTGATAAAATTTTTGTTTTGGATACTGGTTCTAGTGATAATACAGTTCAAAAATTAAAGGCCAGAGGAGTAGAAGTAGTAACTAAAGTAATCGATCCTTGGCGTTTTGATGTAGCGCGAAATGAATCACTAAAGTTAGTTGATGAAGATGCAGATATATGTGTTTGTACTGATCTAGATGAAGTGTTTGTGCCATCTTGGCGTGAAAAACTAGAAAACATTTGGCAAGAAAACACTAATCGATTAGCTTATAATTACAATTGGCAGTTAAACGATAGAGGTGAACCACTAGTTAATTTTTATATTGAAAAAATTCATGATAGAAATAACTATAAATGGACGCATCCAGTTCACGAAGTGTTAACTTGTCTAAATAGTTTTGAAAATAAGATTACTACCGATGAGATTACCCTTAATCATTATCCCGATTCATCTAAACCGCGCAGTAGTTATTTACCACTTTTGGAATTGTCGGTTAAAGAAGATCCCGATGATGATAGGAACGTTCACTATTTAGGAAGAGAATACATGTATTATGGTAAATGGAATGAATGTATCGATACTCTGATTAGGCATTTGTCTTTGAAAAGTGCCACTTGGAAAGATGAACGCAGTGCTTCGATGCGCTTTATTGCTAGAAGTTATAAAGCTTTAAAGAGGTATGACGAAGCTAGGATGTGGCTTGAGAAAGCTATCGCTGAGACCCCTTATCTAAGAGATCCCCTTGTCGAAATGGCCATTTTGGAATACGATTTAAACAATTGGGATAGAGTAGAATATTATTTGAGACGAGCTCTAAAGATTAAAAATAAATATAAGAGTTATATCAATGAAGTATTTTCTTGGAATGAGACAATTTATGATTTACTAAGTATTGCTTACTACAATTTGGAGGATTATGAATTAGCATTATTCTATATCGATAAAGCCTTAAAAATTAGTAATGATAAAAGACTTATCAATAATAGAAAATTTATATTGGAAAAAATTGCTTCTATTAATGGGTAGTGACTTTTAAAAATAGATATGGTAGAATGTTAGGTAGATGAATTTTTATTCATCTAATATTGTTATGAATATATCGAAGTATATATAAATACCTGTAAATTAAGAGGTGAAAAAAGTGAAAGTTAATCGGTTGATGGTACTGATTACTTTAGTAGAAGTCTTTGCTCTAGTATCATTAGTTTTACTTAATGGTCATAAAGAAAGTCTACTGACATCGGTATCAACCATAAACAGTGGTACGACTGATGGTGTATTAGCAAATAATACTAAAGAAAAAGAGAAAGATTTAGTAGTAGATACTAAACTTTTGAAGGTCGTAACTAATGTCAAAGTAAGGGAAGTCGTCTACGACGGAATGACTTTGGAAGAATTGGGGGCAAAGTTGGAACGTTCAATGAATTCAACTTTAGATGGAAAAGGTTACATGTTCGCTAAAAAATGTATTGATTCAGGTGTTGATCCTTATTTAGCATTGGCAATCGTTTTAGAAGAGACTGGTTGTAAGTGGGAGTGTAGTGCTCTTGTTAAGAGTTGTTACAACATCGGAGGACAAAAAGGTGCTCCCGGTTGCTTTGGAGGAGAATATCGACGATATGAAAGCTTAGACCATGGAATTAATTGGTTTATTGAAAATTTAGCTAATTCTTATTTTGACCGCGGTTTAAATACTGCAGCAAAAATGAATCCATACTATGCTGGTAACCCAAATTGGCATGTGGCGGTAAATCGATATATTAATGAAATAAAGGCTAGTTAATCTAGCTTTTATTTTTTTTTAACAATTTATCAAATTTTGTTCGACAAAAACTGTCTAAAAACACCTGTTAAAATTCAGTAAATTAACTACCGTTTATTGACAATGGTATCTAGTAGTAAAAAAGTAATAAAAAATCCTTATAAAATAAGAAAAATGATAAAAACAAAAATCAAAAAAATTCAAAAATTAGAAAAAACGAAAATGTCAAAAATCGAATTTTTTTGATTTTTTATAATTTATAAGCAGATGACTTAAAATCTATAAAACCCTTATTTTATAAGAGTTTTATTCAAAATATTGTTTAAAAAATAAAAATAAAAAAATATCGAAAAATTCAAAAATATAAAAAAGTGTAAACTTAAAAAAACAAAAAAATCATCAAAAACCTTTAAAAATAAGGGAAACGTAAAATTATGAAACAAATGTTTTAAAAAATATTATAAAAAATGTTATAAAAAATATTGACTAGAGCATTTTTACTATACTAAAATTATCTTAAGGAGAGATTCGAGAGGAGAGAGATTATGACTGAAGTTGAAGAAAGTCTACAACAGTTAAAAGTTGTTAAAAGAAATGGAAGAAAAGTTGACTTTGATGCTACTAAAATCGCTGTAGCCATAAAAAAAGGATTCGACAATTTACAAAACTCTGAATATTCTGAGATGTCAGAAGGAAAAGAGTATAGTGAGAAAGACGTTCAAAAAGTTTTTCAAGCAGTAATCAAGCGTATTGAAAAAGAATGTAAGGATGAAGAAAAGATCAAAATTGAAACGATTCAAGATATGATCGAAGAAGAACTTAAGAAAAAGAATTACAACGATGTTTACCTTGCTTTCTCAACTTATCGTGAAAGAAGAAATCAATCACGCGAAGCATTCTTTGACGATAAGAAAAAACATAAATTTTTAAAGACATTAGAGGGACTTGGATTAAAATCTTCACATGAAGATAATACTAAGAGAGAAAATGCCAATGTCGATGGTGATACAGCCATGGGAACTATGCTTCAATACGGTTCAACTGTATCTAAAGAATTTGCTAAGGCATATTTGATGAAAAAGAAATTTGCTGATTTACACGATGAAGGTTATATCCACATTCACGATATGGATTTTGTACCTATGGGTACGACAACTTGTATGCAAATAGATTTAAATAAATTATTTAAAAATGGTTTTTCAACTGGACATGGACATCTAAGAGAACCAAACGATATCATTAGCTACTCAGCTCTAGCTGCAATAGCTATTCAATCAAACCAAAATGACCAACACGGTGGTCAAAGTATACCAGCTTTTGATTATTATATGGCACCTGGTGTCCTAAAAACTTATAAAAAACAATTAAAACAGACAATTGCTGACTTATTAGATTACAGTGGTTTTGAAACATTTATCAATATGAATTCAGTAGCTAAGGAAATTGATAAAATTCAAACTATCGATATCGACTTGAGCGTATTTGAAAAGTTTGTTAAAGATAACGATCAATTAGCAAGACTATTCTCAATGGCAATTAGTAAAGCTTATGCTAAAACTAATCGTATTACTTACCAGGCAATGGAAGCATTCGTTCACAATTTGAATACAATGCATTCAAGAGCAGGTGCTCAAGTTCCATTCTCATCTATTAATTTTGGAACTGATACATCTCCTGAAGGTAGAATGGTTATCAAAAACTATTTACTAGCAGTTGATGCTGGATTAGGAA
>CANRCI010000049.1 GCA_947629075.1 uncultured Bacilli bacterium
GGTACATCTACTGCTCCCTTTCTTATTACATTTTACTCCGACTGTTACATCTTTATTGGTCCACAACGTATTTTCATACATTGCTTCTCCACAATCTGGTGCTTCCGCTTTACTACAATCTACTCCATCTGTTGCGTCTTTTGCTTCAGCACTGTCACAATATCCCGATTTATAATTTGAACACGTTAGACATGTTGAATATCCAAAATCATAACTGTTAGAGTTCTTTGCTCCATTCTTGACCGTTACAAAGCTGGCATCCCTCTTACACAAGATGTTCTTATCGTCCCCTTCTGGGTCTTTTAACTCACTTAGATATCCTTTATCGACTAACTCACTTAGATAAACTTTCATTCTCTCGCCATTCTTTGGCATATTACACATTTCACCATTCTTCTCAAGACACCTATTCATCATGTTCTCGGCAGCTTCTTTCATCGCTTGTTCGTGTAATGAATACGTCTTATTTCTGGTTTTTGCAATTCTTCCTGATATACTCGGTACTGCGATTGTTATTACTATCCCTAATATTATTATTACCGCTAACAATTCTAGTAATGTGAATCCTTTTCCGCCTACTTTAATTATTATTTTTCTATTCCTTTTTTTCTTCTTTTTCTGTCCCACCGCCATACCTCCATATCTCGTCTATTATAATAACATTTTACTCTTTTTATGTGTCATCTGTCAATTTATTAATAACATAAAAAGCACAGATATTTCTGCGCTTTTTTATTCTTCGACATTCTTAAATACCATAGCTATATTTTTAGCTGGAAATTTTACTTTACTACTATCACTAGTAAATTTATTATTAGCAATTAATACTGCTCTTACATAGACACTTTTCTTTTCAGCAAGTAAATATTTACTATCTTTAGTAAGCTGTTCCCAATCATTATTCTTAGTTCGATATTCTAATCTAAAAGATGTGTTTTTATTTATCCAATCTTTAGAATATTGTCCTGTATCAGCGATTTTAATATCAGCTAACCTAGCATTATAATCACCATCGTTGATAATCTTAAAATAATATTCTATTCTGTCTTCTGGACTTCGAACCATTAATCTAATGTTTTGAATATTTAAATTGCTTATGGAAATATCACCGTCAAAACTTGAAGAACCCATTGATACGACATCTCCATCAATCCCCAACGCTAACATGTCTTCTTCTACTAAGGGTTCCATGTAAACATGCCACTCTTTTTTCTCTTGTGATTCTGTCTTATTTTGTTTAACAAAATTAGTTGTGATAAAGTCTCTACCACCAATACTTACTAATAAAACAACTGCAATTACAAGTACCGTTGCCCCTAAAAATTTCTTATTCATTTTATCCTCCTACTACACTAAAATACTACCACAATTATGAACAACAGTCAAAACTATTAACTTCTAACTTTATTGCGTTCTAGTCTAGCTTGCAAGTGTTTAGTTGCTTCTTCAACATCGCTAAAGTGAATCTTACCCGTCTTAATTTTCTCGTAATCTTCACTACCTTTACCTAGTATTAGGACAATGTCTTTTTCACGAGCCATATCGATAGCTTTTTTTATGGCTTCACTTCGATCGATAATTATTTCGTATTTACTCTTGTCATCGATATCTTTTACCATCATATCGATAATGTCTTTAGGATCTTCACTTCGTGGGTCCTCATAACAGAATATGGCATGAGTTGCATTATCACAAACTGTCTTACCGACGATTGGTCTTTTTAAATAATCTCGTTCTCCAGCCTGACCAATTACAACAATGCTGCGATTGATGTCTAGCGTGTGGACAAAATTAAGTAAATTCTTAATACCATTTGGGGTATGAGCATAATCGATCATGACGTAGAAATCTTGACCTAGATCAATTAGGTCGAGACGCCCAGATACATTTATTTTAGAGATATTTTTAAGAAGATCATCCATTTCGAAACCAAGGGCAAGACCGATCAGTAAACCAGCTGCTAAATTGTAGACATTAAAGTCACCAAGTAAGGGACTCGTCACTTCATAATTTTTATTGTTATAACTATAAGTTATAAATGTTTTACTCGGAGTTACATGGTAATTAACTATTTGTAAATCATTTTCTTTTCCTTGTCCGTATGTCATAACTTTACTATGGCATACTTTTCTTTCAGTATCATAATATTTATCATCACGATTTAAGATCGCCACACCATCTTCTTTTATCTTCCTAAACTGTTCTAACTTACAATCTAAATAGTTTTCAAAACTTCCATGAATGTTTAAATGCTCACTCGTTATATTAGTAATTGCTCCAACTTGAAAATTTAGCCCATCTAGACGTTTTCGGAAATAGGCTTCACTAGAAGTTTCCATTACTACATATTTACATCCCGCTTTTAAAAACTCATCAAAATAACCATAAATTTTATCGGCATCTGGTGTCGTGTTATCTGTACTTCGATTGAATTTGGCACAACTTCTTCCATTAGTTCCGATGTAACCGCATATATTTTTTCCAATTAAGGTTTGGGCAATAGTTGAAACACTAGTCTTTCCATCGGTTCCACCAACGGAAACAATCGTCAATTTTTCGTTCGGATAATCATAAAATTTACGAGCTATTTCGGGTAAAATTTCATTGGTGTTGGAAACTTTAACTACTGGTACACTCTTCTTGCCAACTTCGCGTGATACTACTACCGCGGCAGCGCCACGACTAATCGCATCATCGATAAAATCATGACGATCGGCATTAACTCCCATCGTACATATAAATAAATCCCCCTCATTTATCTCTTTAGAATTTATTTTAAAACCCTTAATCTCTGTCTCGTAAGGACAATCTAAAAGTTCACATAATTTTTTCATCATTATCACTCCATTTCAATAATATCGCATTTTAAACAAAAAGAAAATAAACACACTAAAAACTATGTAAAATTTTGACAAAATATAACTAATTGAATTTTTATTTTTTTTATTACTTTGGTAATTGAATTTATGTTTTTTTTAAAGTATAATGTTTTTGCATGTAGAAAGGAAGATATGCATGAAAATAAACATAATAAATGCCGCAACTGATTTAGGGGTTCATGTCGATGGTAGTGATAAAGGACCGCTAATATTGAGTCATGAGATTGAAAATAATAAAAAGATTGACAGTATCATTACTGTTAAAAAGAAAGATATTATCAAAAGTCATGATCCTAAAGATTTGGAAAAAAATCTTAAATATGTCAATGAATTTAATGAAAGACTTTATAAAGAAATTAAAAACACTAAAGATAAAGGATTGTTTCCTCTTACGATTGGAGGGGATCATTCACTAGCTATTGCTTCGGCTCTAGCATCGATAAAAACCGATGAAAGTTTAGGTATTATTTGGGTTGATGCCCATGGTGATTACAACACTTTTGCAACGACTAAAACGGGAAATCTCCACGGTCTTCCCCTAGCAGCAAATGATGGACTTTGTCAAAAGCTAACAGCATTTCACGATGGCGCTTACTTTAAACCAGAGAATACCGTCATATTTGGAGGTCGCGATATCGATCCATGGGAAATGCCAGTAATCAAAGAAAATCACGCTAACCTAATTACCACCCAAGATATTAAAGAAAAAGAGATTAGCAAATTAGTGAAAGAAGCTGTTACTCTAGCTACTAAAAATACTAACGGAATACATCTAAGTCTAGATCTCGATGTAATCGATCCCGTTGTTGCACCTGGTGTTTCCGTTCCTGCCAAAGATGGTATAGATGAAGATGAATTCTTAAATATCGTTCGTGAACTTTTAAAATATAAAGATCAGATTAAATCGATTGATTTAGTTGAATTTAATCCTACTAGGGATATTGATGACAAAACAAAAAAGATAGCTCTTAAAACCTTAGAAATTCTTCTTGAAGAATTATAAGATTAGCTATCTTTTTTAGCTACTTAAAGTTTTTAAAAATTTCTTACTCTTTAGGAAAAGTCCAGTATAGGTATCGTAATACTCATCTAAGAACTCTTCTATTTCTTTAACCGTTTTATCTTTTAAATCCAACTTACTTATCTTATCGATATCGACATATTTGAATAAGCGAATTACTTTTATAGCTTTATCACTGACAATTTTTTCATTGTCGTAGCAATTCTTACATACATAACCACCGTTTTTAGTACTCAACGTTACGATGTCCTCGGTATTGCCACAGATACTACAACCATCTAGTGAAAGAGCTATTCCTAAATAATCTAAATATTTTAGTTCAACGATCGATGTAATCACCAAAGGATCAAATCCCGCATCGATCTTTTTTAATGCACTAATTAGTGTATTATATATTTGTTCATCAGCATTTTCTCGATATACCTGACTAGCTAGTTCTAGAAGAAAAGTTCCATAACTAACTTTAATGATATCCCCTAATATATTAGTAAAATTATCTAAGACATCAACACTGATAAGAGTAGACAATCCATTTTCTTTATAATAGATATTAAAGTCGCCATAAACTAATTTTTGACTTACACTTCTAAGTTTACTCTTTACCCTGCGACATCCTTTACTGATAACTCCAATTATGCCATATTCTTTAGTAAAGACATTTAAAATCTTACTCGATTCACTATAATCAGTACTATTTATTACTATTCCCTGAACTTTCTCGATTCGCAACTTCTTCACCTTCTAGACTTTTAAACATCAAATAATATTTTATATCACCAGTTTTAGAAAACAACTTCCAAAGTGTATCTTTCATATCATCACCTATCTACATTGTGATGAATTTTTCTAAAAGTTATACACGACTAATCTAATTCTTTTAGGCCAAACTCCATTAGATACTTTTCTCGATCGCGCCAATTAGGAATGGCTTTAACAAAAGTTTCTAGATAAACTCGCTTACCCAATAACTCCTCGATATCACTTCTTGCTTCCGTACCGATTTGTTTCAACATTTTACCACCACGACCAATAATAATTTTCTTAAGATTATCGCGGTCGACTACAATGACGACATTGATAACTGCCTTATCTTTAGTTTCTTCATAATGCTTGACAAGACAGGTAACTGAATGCGGCACTTCTTCACGCGTTAGACGTAATACTTTTTCACGAACCAATTCCGCGATTTGAAAATTACGACTGACATTGGTAATCGCTTCTTCATCAAAATACCTGACATCATCAGTCAAATAATTTTTAATAGTTTTAATTAAATCGCCGACATTAACTCCCTTTAAAGCTGAAATAGGAATTATTTCTTTAAAATCGTATAAATCTTTCAATTGGTCGATATCACTTAATAATTTTTCTTTATTTACCTCATCTACTTTATTGATAACTAGAAAAACAGGCTTTTCTAGATCTTTAATTCGTTCGAGAATAAAGTTATCACCGCGACCAAAACCTTTACTACCATCGATTAAAAATAAAATTACATCACAATCTTCTTCCATAGTATATGCTTTACTATTTAAGATGGTACCAAGCTTGTCCTTAGGTTTATGAATACCAGGAGTATCGACAAATACTATTTGGGTATCATCATCGTTATAAATTCCTTGAATGACGTTTCTAGTCGTTCCACTGACATTACTAGTAATAGCTAATTTACGTTCTAAAATACTGTTCAATAAAGTACTTTTACCAACATTGGGACGTCCAACTATACTTACAAAACCACTCTTCATAAATCCCCCTAATCACTAAATATTTCTAAACCTAAATCTTTTACTTTGAAAACTTTCTCGTTGCCTTCAATATCCATACAGATTACTTCTCTATCACTTTCCAAAAATTCACTTATAACGGCGCGGTTTAAGTATTTTAAATCATTTAAAGAATTACTTCCAACCATTATATAAATCTTATCGAAATCTCCTCTTTTATATCCTTTGGTTACCGCTTGACTAATCGCACTCATCTCAGCTGAAATAGTTCCACGAAAAATAGCGTTTTTAATGCTTACGCCCGAAAACTTATTACCATCTTTCATCACTACAATGGCTGAAAAGCGAAGCGATGGAACTGGAGCAATACAATTATCTAAAAGTTTTTTTAATTCTTCTTTCATCATATTAAATCTCCTTCGCCAAACGGATATGGACAGATGTCACTAACTTTAAATTCTCTACTTTCTCCTCTATCGCTATAACAGATGACGCTAGTATCCATATCGCACAACTCCGATATAAATTGACGACATAAAAAGCAAGGTGTCGATATCTTGTCTCCAGCTGTAATTATGTAAATGGATTGAAAGTCATGTTTTTTATAACCGTGACTACAGGCATTGGCAAGCGCTACCTGTTCAGCGCACAATCCATCGTTAAACGAAGGATTTTCAACATTGACACCTTCAAAACTATTTCCATCTTTAGTTACGACAATACAAGCCGTACGATAATTACTAAGTGGTACATAACTGTTTTCAGTCAATTTTTGCAATCTTTCAAACATAAATACCTCCTACCATCCGAGAGCTAGAGTAATCTTCGGTACGAAAATGATAAGACCGATGACAAAAGCTACAATAGCCATAACTAATACAGCTCCAGCTGCTGTATCTTTAGCAATTTTGGCCATAGGATCGATTTCTTTAGTCATCATGTCGATTGTAACTTCAATCGCTGTATTGACTAACTCTAGAGATATTACTCCCCCAAATAACAATATACAAGCAATCCATTCAAACAAACTGATATTGAATACAAATCCAAATATGATTACTAGAGTCATAATCGTTACATGAATTTGCATATTAGCTTCTGCAAAAAAAGAATATTTAATTCCACTAAAGGCATATTTAAAACTATTAAAAAGTGTTTTAGGATCTTTTTTAAATTTTTTAACGAAGAATACCATTACTACTCAATACCTCCTCTTGTTTTTTGAACATTTTCTCTTCATCTTCTTTAGTCATATGGTCATAACCCAAAAGATGTAATAATCCGTGAACTGCTAAAAACGATAGTTCTCTTTTAAAGGAATGGCCATATTCCAAAGCTTGACTTCTAACTTTATCAATTGAAATATAGATATCTCCCAAAATTCTAACTCCCGAAGGATTGACGAGTGTCTCTTCATCTTCTAGGGCAAAACTTATAACGTCTGTCTCTCTATCGATATGGCGATATTCACTATTTATTTTTTTTATTGCTTCATTATCGACGATGATAACATTAAACAAAACATCTCCCAGGTTTTCTTTTTCTACTACTCTGACTAACAATTCTTTTAATTCTTTAAGTTCTTTATCCAATGCTTCATCAGTTTCATTAAAAACTTCTATATTCATGCAATCCTCCATACTACAAATAAAACTAAAACGATAAATATCAACGTCGTAACTATATTTAAAAACCATTTCTTTCTAAACAGTGGAATTTTATCTCCTAGATATGATACCAAAAGATAACAACTATATCCGATCATACCACCAATAACATTTAAAAAGATATCGTCGACATCGAATATTCTTCCAATCATCGACTGGGTATATTCAATCGCCACCGATGCCATAAGCGAAAGCCCCAAAGCTTTTAGAGGTTCTTTTAAATCGATATACATACAGGCAAAAAAGCCATAGGGAATGAACATTATTACGTTTCCTAAAATGTTTTTAAAGAACAATCTACTTCCTATCTCATACCTAAATATCTCACTGAACAGATCAAAATTGTTACCCTGATAACTATTGATATCTTGAGCAGTCACTATCTGGAACAAACACAATATATATAACATAAACATGAGAGCAAGTATCTCTTTATATAAGACAAATTTCTGTTTATTTTTAAGTAGATAACCGATTCTAATCGCTACAATTAAAACGAGAGAAATAAAAAGAGTTGGCCAAGTGATTTTTAATACTTCCGAAATAGTTCCATTTATCGCATCCATCATCTCACCTCTACTCTTTTTTCTCTTCTTTTATTTCAACCTTCGAATAAGCCGTAATATTTTCATAAACTCTAAAAAATACTACTACTTCCATTGTACTATCTTTATAAGTATTTTTCAATTTTTTTTGTCCTAAAACCTTACCCTCTTTACCGATTATTTTATCCATTTTTTCTCGAGCTAAAGAAAGACCAATATTAGATAATTCCTCTTCACTATAGATGGTATCGAATACTTTTTTCTCTTCTTCTTTAAAAAGAGAAATGTTGAAAGGACTAACCCCTCTTCCTAAAGTTAAAACCGAATAATTATCACTCTTTGCAAAGGGTTTAAACAAGTAAAGACAGTGATCTAGGAAACATAGAGATGCATTATAACGTTTCTTATCAGTTAAATACTCTCTTTTATAATTGATTGGAACATCAACTTTTACTTGATACCAAACTTCGGCATACACCACTCCAGTTGCACTGACAACATTTTTAACTTCATCGTTTTTAGTAATGTTCCCACTAATTAAAACATCACCTTTTTTAACGTAATCATTAACTTTCTTTAAAACTTCACCCTTACTTGCTTCAATTTTTTTAATAACTCCCGTTTTAGAAGCTATAATACTTCTATTTTCAGTCTTCTTAACTTCTTTTTTAATAATTCTTTCTTCAACTCTAACTACGTACTTAACCCCAACACGATCTATTTCCAACCACTCTAAACTATCTTTATTTTTATCTAAAATATCACTTACTATCTTTTCTTGTTCATCAAAACTTTTAACAAACTTAAAACGATCAATTCCCCTTTCTTTTAATTCAGACATGACTAGAGATCGAACTTCACTTTTAGAATGGATTACTTCAACCGAAAATATAATATTACTCAAAAATAAATAGAGGATGATACCATATATTAAAAAGATAAAGAAGATGTAATATCTCTTAATTAAATCTTTAATATATAAAAAACCATATAGTTGGACTATTTCTATTTCATAAATAGTTTTAATACTAGTAATTTTTAAATAATTTGGGTAATCAACTTTTAGATAAGCAACATGTTTATAGAGATCTAAATTTTCAAACTTGACTCCTCTTTTAATGAGATTCAAGACAAATCTCTTTACATCTTTACCTTCTATTTTAATTCGTAAATAATTAAACATTAATTATCTCCTATGTTAATACTTTTTATTTGTCCTTCAATAAGTATTTCATTATCTAAAAGTTTACTTAATATTAAATCATCACCTTTAACAACTAATATTCCTGATCTATAGCTAATACTAATTCTTTTATCATCCATAAATAATATTTCTACATAGTTAACGATATTTACTCTCCCATCTAGATATAAAACGCGAAATTCATGACTATCTATATACGTTTTTAATCGATTAAGCATATTATCACCCATCTAATAATATGTATTTAACCAATCAAAAAGAATAGAACAAAAAAAGCAACTCTATAAGTTGCTCAATTTAGATCTAATTATTTCACTTACTTTTTTCATATCGGTTTTACCTTTTAACTTAGGGGTAACTTCTTTCATAATCAATCC
Organism: uncultured Bacilli bacterium; assembly: GCA_947629075.1. Taxonomy (GTDB): domain Bacteria; phylum Bacillota_I; class Bacilli_A; order RF39; family UBA660; genus CANRCI01. Next base: position 9,421 of record CANRCI010000049.1, read on the forward strand.
CATCTCACGATTTGATGTTGGTTTAACTGTTTCAAAGGCTTCATCGATTATCTTTTCAACTTCTTCATCGGTTAATTGTTCTGGTAAATATTTAGTAAGGATATCTATTTCTTGTTGATTCTTTTCGACTAAGTCACTTCTTCCTGCTTTTTCGTATTCACTTATCGAATCCTTACGCATTTTGATCTGTTTAGTTACACAATCGATCAACAATTCTTCATTCATTTCTTTTTTGTGATCGATTACTTCTTGCTTCATCGCCGCCTTTGTCATTCTTAAGACACCAAGTTCAAAAGTATTCTTTTCTTTCATCGCAGTAATGATATCTTTATCAAAATTCTCTAATAAACTCATATATAACACCTCACTTTTATTGTACCATAAATTATAAAAAAGTAGAGGCTTAATCTCTAC